>JBBSII010000310.1:0-5773 GCA_038232175.1 Thermomicrobiales bacterium | reverse complement strand
GCCGCACCATGCCCAGTTCATGCTGCTCAATCCGGGCGTCACGCCCGACCAACTCGGCGCGTCCTTCGCCAAGGGCGAGCAAGGGCTGAGTGAGATCTTCGGCCTCGTGACGCAGACGGGCGGGCCAGCGACGGTTAGTCCCGGCAGCAGCAGCACCGACGTGATCCTCGACCTCAAGGAGGGGCAGTACCTGATCGCCTGCTTCGTCCCCGGCGCTGACCACATCCCGCACGTCGCCAAGGGGATGCTCATGCCCCTGAAAGTGACCGCCGCCCCCGCTGCCGCCGCCCCGGCCCCCGCAGTGAACGGGACGATCACGCTGTTCGACTTCAACTTCACGATGCCCGACACGCTGCCGGCGGGCAAGAGCATGTACACGGTGACGAACACGGGCGCGCAGTTCCACGAGTTCAGAATCGGCCAACTCGCCCCCGGCAAGACGCTCGCGGACGCCAAGGCGTTCCTCGACCCGGCGCCGAACACCCCCCCGCCTGCGGGACCGCCGCCCGTTGCGCCGGTTGGCGGCATGAACGCGCTGACGAAGGGCAACTCCGGCATCGTCGTGCTTGACCTCATGCCGGGCGAGTACGTCGCCCTGTGCAACGTCCCGGATCAATCCAAGCCGAACGGCGATTCACATGTCCACCTCGGCATGATCAAGGGCTTCACCGTCCGATGAGGGCGATCGGGTCCGGGCGCGTGCGGTACAATCAGCGCGACGCGGCCAATCCAGAGGACTGGCTCGCGCACGACCGGACCGGAACGTGGGAGGCACCGACGTGAACGCCCGCCTTGCCTCCGCCGAGTTCTCGCCTACCGAAGCGCCCGCAGCCGTCCTCTCCCAACGGCGCGGACTGCTTGCGGCTCGCGTCGCGATGGCGGCGCTGATGATCCTCGTCCTCGGGATTATTCTCCTCAGTGTTCCCGTGCGTTTCGCCCGGTTGCGTACGCTCTGCGCGAGAGATCCCTGCACAGTGGGCCCCTTCCTCGGGCAATCCGGGCAACTCGGCCCGGAGGGGGCGCGAACACTCGCGTCGCGCGGCATTCCCCTGGATCGCTACGCCCAGATCGTCGTGGCGCTCGATCTCGCGCGACCGATCGTCGCCTATGCGCTCGTCATCCTGCTCGTCGGGCGGAAAACGGTCGAGTGGGTCGCGCTGGCCGTCGCGCTCAATCTACTATCGGACGGCGTGGGGAACGCGCTCGATACGCTGGCCGCGACGTGGCCGCGCCTGGAGCGTGTGGCGATCGCGCGCCATTCTTTCGTCACGACGGTCCTCGTCGCGCTCTTCCTTTATCTGCTGCCCGATGGCCGGTTCGTGCCCCGCTGGACGCGCTGGCTCGCGGTCGTGGCGGTCGTCTGGTACCTACCGGGGGTGATCGTCCCCCATTCGGTTCTCGATCCCGATCGCTGGTGGCCCCTGTCGTCCGCGACCAGCCAGTTGGTCTTCCTGGGCACCGGCCTCGGCGCGCAACTCTACCGCTACCGACGCGTGTCCGACACGACCCAGCGCCAGCAGATGAAATTAATTGTCTATGGTCTCGCGCTGACAATTGCGATCCTCGCCGCAGTCATTACGCTCACGGCGATCTTCCCGGCACTCGACGCGCCCGGCTCGCTCGCGGCGATCGCGATCCGCGCCGTCGCCACCGGCGCCCTGCTCATCGCCTCGCTCGCCCTCCCCGTCGCGATCCTCCGCTACCGGCTCTTCGATATCGACATCCTGATCAATCGCACGCTCGTCTACGGGGCCCTCACCGCCTGCGTCGTCGGTGCCTACGTCGTCGTGGCGGCGGTGCCCGGCGCGCTCCTGAATGCGCGCGGCAACCCGGCGCTCGCGCTGCTCGGCACGGCGTCGGTCGCCGTGCTCTTCCAGCCGCTGCGCGAGCGCCTCCAGCGCGGCGTCAATCGCCTGATGTACGGCGAGCGCGACGACCCCTACGCGGTGCTCTCGCGCCTCGGGCGGCGCCTGGAGGCGACGCTCGCGCCCGACGCCGTCCTCGCCGCGATCGTGCAGACGATCCGGGAGGCGCTGAAGCTGCCCCACGCCGCGATCGCGCTGAACGAGGACGGGGCGCTCGTCGTGGCCGCAAGTTCTGGCGCGCCGACCGCGACGACGCTCCGCCTGCCGCTCACCTACCAGCGCGAGGCGGTGGGCGAACTGTCCGTCAGCGCCCGTTCCCGCGGCGAGCCATTCAGCCCGACGGATCGCCGCCTGCTCGAGGATCTCGCCCGCCAGGCGGGGACCGCGGCCCATGCGGTGCGACTGGCCGCCGACCTCCGGCGCTCGCGCGAGCGGCTGGTGACGGCGCGGGAGGAGGAGCGTCGCCGATTGCGCCGCGACCTGCACGACGGCCTCGGGCCGCAACTCGGCGCGCAGATGCTCAACGTCGGCGCCGCCCGACATCTGCTCGCGGCGGATCCGGCGGCCGCCGCCGCACTGCTCGACCGGATGGAGACGGACCTGCAGGCGTCGCTCGCCGACATCCGCCGCCTGGTCTACGATTTGCGCCCGCCGACGCTCGACGAACTGGGCCTGGTCGGGGCGATCGAGGAAGGTGCCGTCCCGTTTCGCACCCCGGGTGGCACGCCGCGCGATGGCACCACCGGACTGCAGATCGTGATCGATGCCCCGGGGCGTCTGCCCGCCCTGCCGGCCGCCGTCGAGGTCGCGGCGTATCGCATCGTGCAGGAGGCCCTGACAAACGTCGCGCGCCACGCCAACGCGCGCGCCTGCACGATCGCGATCGCGGTCGACGACGCGACACGGACCCTGGTGGTCGCCGTCACCGACGACGGCATCGGCATCCCCGCCGCGCGGCGTGCGGGGGTGGGGCTGACCTCGATGCGCGAGCGGGCGACCGAGCTGGGCGGGACCTTCGCCGTGGAAGCCGTGCCGGCGGGCGGGACGTGTGTGACGGCGCGCCTGCCGCTGCCGCCGAGCTAGTCGAGGAGGGATGCCGATGGAGCCGCTCCGGGTCCTGATCGCCGACGACCACCCGACCTTCCGGGACGGGCTGCGCGCGCTGCTCGACGCCGCGCCCGATCTGGTCCTTGTCGGTGAGGCGGCAACCGGGGAGGACGCGGTGACGCTCGCCGCCTCCCTGCAGCCCGATGTGATCCTGATGGACATCCAGATGCCGGGGATGAGCGGGATCGAGGCGACGCGGGCGATCCTCCACGCCAGCCCGCACATCGGCGTGCTCGTCGTGACGATGTTCGAGGACGACAACTCCGTCTTCGCGGCGATGCGCGCCGGGGCGCGCGGCTACCTGCTCAAGGGGGCGAAATACGACGAGATCCTGCGGGCGATCCGGGCGGTCGGGAACGGCGAGGCGATCTTCAGCCCGGCGATTGCTGCTCGACTGATCGCGTACTTCGCGGATGCCCGACCCGCGATGCCACCACAACTTTTCCCCGAACTTACCGACCGCGAGCGCGAACTGCTGGGTCTGATTGCGCAGGGCCACCGGAACGCGGAGATCGCCGCGCGGCTTTTTCTCAGCGAGAAGACAGTGCGCAACCACGTCACGAATATCCTCAGCAAGTTGCAGGTGGCGGACCGGGCGGAGGCGATCGTCCGCGCCCGGGAGGCCGGACTGGGGCGCGACGACCGCTAGGCCCGGCGCGGTGTCCCGGAGGACGGGACAGCGATCGGGACACCGCTCCCATGACGGCGGGACACCGCGCCCGCTAGGCTGAGATCGTGGGAAGTCGGATCGGCACAGCGCCGCGAACGACGTCACACCGGGCAGGTCGCTGGTATCGGCATTCGGTCGGCCAAAGGAGGTTCGTCATGTCCACGTTCCCTGCACCCACATCCCTCGCGCGTCCCGTTTCCATCACCGTCGCGACCGCACTCCTGGCGCTCGACGGGTTGTGCAACCTCGCATCCATCGGCGGGTACCTATCCGGCGCCCCGATCCCCGTCGCGGTCGTCGCGATCCAGGTCGTCCTCGGCGTGGCGGCCATGGTCGCCGCGGTCCGCCTCTGGGGCCAGCGCAGAGGGGCCGCCGCACTCGCGACCGTTGTGGCGGCGCTCATTCTCCCGGTTTCCGGGATGCAGATGCTCGGCGCGACGAGTGCGACCGGTAAAGGAGTCGGCGCGCTCGGGTTGATCCTCAGCATCGCGGTGATCGCGGTGATCGCGCTGGTCGCGCTGCCCGGCGCGCGCCGGACGCATGGTTGAGCGTGTGCTCGGCGAAGGGTGAGCGCGCATCGCGGATCGGCGCATCCCATGTGCGTGCTACACTCCTCGCGTCCGATAACGTGACGCTCGGGGAAGGCGAAAGGGGCGAGCAGGCCGCGTTGTCAGGTCGGATGGGGCGGCGAACTGCGCCGTCAAAGCGAGGTCAAAGAGGAGGAATGATCATGGACCACATCGGCTTTGCCCTGCCGGTCCAGCCCGGGAAGAGTGCGGACGCCCGCGCCTTCCTGACCGCACTCGACGGGCCGCGCAAGGGGCAGTATGCCGCCTCCGAGCGGAAGATCGGCATCACCAAGGAACTCTGGTTCTTCCAGGGGACACCGAACGGTGACCTGATTGTCGCCTACATGGAGAGCGCGGACTTCGGCAAGGCGCTCGGCATGTTCGCGCAGTCGCGAGATGAGTTCGACGTCTGGTTCAAGGAGCAGTTGGCGGCTGTGACGGGGGTGGACCTGAACAACCCGCCGTCCGGCCCGCTCAGCGAGTTGCTGTCGCATTACGAAGGTTAGGGTGCCGCAGGTCGAGCGTGGGATGAGGCGTTGCTGAACTGCATCTCCACGTCGCTCATCGCCTCCACGAAACATGCGTTGAGCACCGCCGCCGCGAATCGCGAGGGCAGCCATAGATCCGCTGCCCCTGCACATTCCGTGAAATCGCGTCGCGACCCATCATATCGCGGGGAGGGGATGACATGATCGCGCTGTCCGTCGCCGTCGAGGGCGGTATCGTCTGGGGGAGCTAAACGCCACGAGACGGGGGCACCCGATGCGCCCCCGCTCCTAGACAACGTCGGGTGTTCCAAAAACGAGCGTTTTCGGGAAGGGATAAGTAGTGGCGCAGGATGCGCGCATGCATCGCATCGCAAGGTGCCTTTCGTCGCCGTCGAGGCTAGCAGGTCGATCGATTCATGCCGGTTCCCGGCGTAGCGCGGCAGGAGACGCGCGGCGCCTCCACCACCCGTCCCGAAAACGCCCATCTTCGCTACTCACACTCCTATATCCCAGATTATCTAATCCACTCACGCTGCGGACGTCCCGAGGTTGTGCCCCTAAACGATACCGTTGGCGAAATCATGCCACCAACGCCAACGTCGCGAAATGTGAGCAGCGCGTCTGCGCGCGGGGCACCGCATCGCGCCAGTCGATCACCCGTCTGACATTGATCGCCACCGCTGTCCCGACATGTTGCAGATGCGTCTTCGCCTGACCGCGATAGCGCGCCCGGCGCAGCCCGAAGGCGCGCACCCCTTGCGACAGCGTGCCCTCAATCCCTTGGCGGAGCGCCTATTGGGTCGCAAACTCCGCCGTTTCCTGTCGCTGCCGTGCCGCTTGCATGGCCGCATGTTCCTCCCGCGAGAGGAGTGTAAGAGCGTGTTTGGTGAAGCACAACCTCGGATGATACGGCACCCTCGCGCGTATGAATATGACCTATCCTTCCGACCTCACCGACCAAGAGTGGGCCCGCCTGCAACACCACCTGCCTTCGGAAATACCATGCAGGCGATGGGCGCGCCACTCGCTCCGCAGCATTCTCGACGCGATCTTCTATCTCCTGCGTACGGGCTG
>JBBSII010000309.1:0-5780 GCA_038232175.1 Thermomicrobiales bacterium | reverse complement strand
GGGCCGCGCGCCTTCACGCTGACGAAGGAGCAGTGGCTGGCGCGCTACCGCTCCGGCGACCTGCGGCACGAAGCGTTCGCCCTGAGTGAATCGTCGGTACGCCGCTACGGCGATGCGGCGGTGGTCGTCGGGCGTCAGGTCCAGCGGACGCAGTTTCAAGGCAACGACGTCAGCGGGCAGTTCCGCGTGACACTCGTCTTCGTGCGGCAGGCGGACGGCTGGCTGCTGGTGAGCTGGCAAGCCAGCGGCCCCATCCCCGATGCACCGCCGGGCCGGGGGTAGCGCGATGACAGTGGTACGGTCGCGCGGTGCAGGGGCAAACTCGGCTGACTCGGGCGGCACGCCGTGGCGCGCGGTGGCGCGCGGTCTGCGATCGTTCTGGGCCAACGGTCGGCCGGTGGAGCGTTGGTGCTACCGCATCAGTGCATTCCTGATCGTCGTCGGCCTCTTCCACCTCGGCGTGTTCGCGGTGGCCGGGGGGCCGTGGCAAGGCCCGGTATCGTGGCGCAAGCCCACCACGTTCGGGCTGTCGTTCGGGCTGACGCTGCTCACTCTTACCTGGGTCGCCTCGTTCCTCGCGCTGGGCGAGCGCGCTCGCCGGATCCTGCTCGGCCTCTTCGCCGCCGCCTGTGTCCTCGAGGTTGCGCTCATCACCCTGCAGGCGTGGCGGCGGGTCCCCTCGCATTTCGATTTAGCAACCCCCTTCGACGCGATCGTCGCGCGATCGCTGGCGATCGGCGGTGGCGCGCTCATCGCAATCGTCGTCGCGTTCGCCGTCGTCGCGTTCCGGGCCAACCCCGGCACACCGCCGAGCATGCGCCTCGCCATCCGCGCCGGGTTCATCGCCCTGCTGCTCGCCCTGGCGGCCGGCGCGGTGATGATCGCCGAGGGGATGCTGCGCGTCTTCGCCAGCGATCAGCAGGGGGCCTACACCATCGCGGTGTCCCTCAAACCGGCGCACTTTGTGGCGATGCACGGCATTCTCATCCTCCCCGTGCTGGCCTGGCTGCTGTCGCTCGCCGACTGGGACGAGTCCCGCCGCGTCCGCCTCGTGTGCATCGCCGTCGCGGGCTATGCATTGCTCGTCGGCGTGGTGAGTGCCGTCTCCCTCGCCCGGATCGCCTTGACCGATGCGCCCGTCATCGCCGTTTTCCTCGCGATGCTCGGGGCCGTCGTGCTATGCGGGGCGGGCATGGTCGCCGTTGTGGGTCTCATGCGCCCTGCGGCAAAGTCGGAACTGAAGGAAAGGTAGCAATGACGCACAGACCACAGTTGTCCCCCGCAGTCCTGTTGCTCTCAGTCGGCCTTATCGTGGCTGGACTGGGGATCTTGATCCTCTATATCGCCGGGGTCCCGGGTTTCCCGAAGATCCCGCCCGGCCCCATCATCCTGATCGGTGCCGGGCTGCTCGTGGCCCTGCTGCCGTGGCGCTGGGGTTCGATCATCGGCCTTGTCGTGGCGCTCTTTATCTCCGTCGGATTTGTGGCGAACGCGGGTTCGGCTGGTCAGCGGTTATCCGCGCCGGGTGAGTTCGGTCCGTTCATCGGTACCGTGCTCCAAGTGCTCGGACTCGTCGTCGCATTGATCGCCGGTGTCGTGGCGACTGTGCAACTCTTTCAATCGCCGAGGGTACCGGCGTAGAAGGGAAGGGGTCCCCATGAGTCAGAGGCCATTTCGATTCGGTGTCGTCGCGGCATCGGCGCGCACGGGCGAGGAGTGGGCCGAGAAGGCCCGTCGCATCGAGGCGCTCGGCTACAACACGCTCGTCATCCCCGATAACGTCCAGCACACCCTCGCGCCCTTCCCCGCCCTCGCGTGGGCGGCGGCGGCCACGCGCACGCTGCGCGTCGGCACGTACGTGATCGCCAATGATTACCGCAATCCGGTGATGCTCGCGAAGGACGCCGCCACCCTCGATCTGCTGACGGACGGGCGTTTCGAGTTGGGCATCGGCGCGGGCCGCCCGACCGCCGCCGCCGACAACCCCATGTTGGGCATCCCGTTCGAGGCGGGCGGCGTGCGTGTGGCGCGGCTGGCGGAATCACTCGCGATCATCAAACCGCTTCTCGCGGGGCAGCGCGCGACCGCGACCGGGACGCACTATGCTGCGGCGGACGCGGAGATCTCCCCGCTCCCCGTCCAGCAGCCCCGGTTGCCCATCCTCATCGCCGGGAGCGGTCCGCGCCTGCTCGCGCTCGCCGCGCACGAGGCGGACATCGTCGCGCTCGGCGTCGGCCCGGACGCGACCGAGGCGGTGGTGGCGGAGAAACTTGCCCTGCTGCGCGAGGCGGCGGGGGAGCGGTTCGCGCAACTGGAGATCAACCTGAACCTGATGATGGTGGGGGAGCAGATGCCCCGGTGGATCGCGGCGCAGTTCGGCGCGGACGCGGCGCAACTCGCCCGCTCCGGCGCGGTTCCGGTGCTCACCGGCACAACCGATGCGATGTGCGACACCCTTGAGCGGCGGCGTGAAACCCTGGGCATCTCCTACATCATCGTCTCGGATGAACTAATGGAGGCGCTCGCGCCTGTTGTTGAGCGGCTCGTGGGCCAGTGACCGGGCGCGACGCCCGCACCCACACCCCCCTCCATCGTCGCCCGCGCGGGCGACGATGGAGCTGCCAATTTTGCAGTCAGTTGCTAGTTGCCCAGCCAGTTGAAGTAGTGCTGGCCGATGTTGCCCATCTCGACCTGGAACGCGGTTGGGTTGTCCGGCGTGAAGGTCAGGACGCGCCGCTCGAAGACCTGGAAAGCGATCACGCGCTTGACGCCGCCGACGGTGAAGAAGGCCGCCGCCGGTTCGGAGCGTGCGTAACCGATCGTCGTGAAGCCGACCTGACCCCGATAATGCGTGAACTGCTGCAGGACGTTGTGCCCGGTCACGTCGTCGTAATCGGTCAACCTGGGCAGGCTCGTATCGGGGGCGCGATCCGTGTAGAGCGTGTGAGCAGCATGGTTCCACGCCAACGGCGGTAATTCCACCGGCCCCACCATCATTCCGCTATCAGCATATGCGGATGGGTTGACAGGGGGCGGTGCGGTCGGTACGCTTACGGCGAGGCAATGACGAGCACACCGCCGTGACGGCCCGGTCGTCCAGCGAGCCTGCAACTGGTGCAAGACAGGCACGAACCCCCGCACAGTGATCCGCTCCGAGCCGCCACCCGAACTGGCCCGGCCCTTTTGCCCCTTCCCTTTGAGGGAGGGGGTTGGGGGTAGGAATGCCGTAGTAGGCGTGGACGG
Organism: Thermomicrobiales bacterium; assembly: GCA_038232175.1. Classification (GTDB taxonomy): domain Bacteria; phylum Chloroflexota; class Chloroflexia; order Thermomicrobiales; family JALYUS01; genus JALYUS01. Next base: position 2,537 of record JBBSII010000309.1, on the reverse strand, counting down.
GAACCGCCCGATACAGCGGGGCCGATGTGATGGCATCGGGCGGAGTGGGCGTTGCCGTTGGGCGGCGTCAATGAGGGTGGTACCACGGAGCGCGATTCCTGCGCCTCGTCCCTGTGGGGGCGAGGCGTTTTTTTCGTACCGAGGACTGAGGACTGAGGCGGTAGCCTGCGCTACCAGATAGAAGAGGAGCGAGCAATGAGTACCGCGATGTATGCGACGTTCGATCCCGTCGAGACGCGCGTCTCGTTCCCGGCGCTGGAGGAGGAGACGCTCGCGTTCTGGCGGGAGAATGACACCTTCCGCCGGTCCGTCGCGCTGCGGGAGGGGGGGCCGAACTTCTCGTTCTACGAGGGGCCACCGACCGCGAACGGCCGCCCCGGCACGCATCACATCCTCGCGCGCGTCTTCAAGGACCTGTTCCCGCGCTACAAGACGATGCGTGGCTACGTCGTGCCCCGCATCGCGGGGTGGGACTGCCACGGTCTGCCGGTGGAGATCGAGGTCGAGAAGCAGATCGGCTCGAAGAACAAGAGCGATGTCGAGGCGTACGGCGTCGAGCGGTTCGTGCAGAAATGCCGCGAATCCGTCCTCACGTACGTCTCCGAGTTCGACCGCCTGACGGAGCGGATCGGCTACTGGTGCGATTTGGAGCACCCGTACTGGACGATGGCCCCGACGTACATGGAGTCTGTCTGGAACCTGCTGCGGCGCTTCTGGGACGACGGCATGTTGTACCAGGGGTACAAGGTCGTGCCGTACTGCCCGCGTTGCGGCACGCCGCTCTCCACGCACGAGGTGGCGCAGGGGTACAAGGAGATCAACGACCAGTCCACGTACGTGCGGCTGCGATTGACGGATGAGGCGCTGTTCGGCGGCCCGACAAGCCTGCTCGTCTGGACAACGACACCGTGGACGCTGCCGGGCAACGTCGCCGTCGCGGTCAACCCCGGCTTCACGTACGCCCTCGCGCGGCAGAACGATGAGCAGTTCGTCGTCGCGGAGGCGTTGCTGGACGCGGTGCTCGGCGCGGGCGAGTACGAGGTGCTGCGCACCTTCCCCGCGACCGCGCTCCTCGGGCGGACGTACGCGCCGCTCTTCACGTTTGTGCAGCCGGACAAGCCGGCCTATCGCATCGTCGCGGGGGAGTACGTAACGGCGGATGACGGCACCGGTCTCGTCCACATCGCGCCCGCCTTCGGTGAGGACGACCTTGAGGTGGGCCGCGCGAACGACCTGCCCGTGCTCCAACCCGTCGATCTCACCGGCCACTTCACGGCGGATGTGACGCCGTTCGCGGGGCTGGCGGTCAAGCCGCGCGACGCGAAGCAGGACAAGGCGGCGGATCCGGTCATCATCCGGTATCTCAAGGAATCGGGCGATTTGTACCGTGTGCAGCCGTATCGGCACCAGTACCCCCACTGCTGGCGGTGCGACACGCCGCTGATCTACTATGCCCTCTCGACGTGGTTCCTCGGCATGTCCCGCCTGCGCGACGAATTGCTCCGCACGAACGAGGAAGTCAACTGGGTGCCGGAGCACTACAAGGAAGGGCGGTTCGGGACGTGGCTCGCCAATGTCAACGACTGGGCGCTCTCCCGCAACCGCTACTGGGGCACGCCGCTGCCCGTCTGGGTCTCCGAGACGACGGGCGCGATGCACTGCGTCGGCTCGCTTGCCGAACTGAAGGCACTCGCGCTCGATCCGGTGCCGGACGACCTGCACCGCCCGTACATCGACGCCGTGCGCATCCGCTCCCCGCACGACGGCTCGGTGATGCGCCGCGTGCCGGAGGTGATCGACACCTGGTTCGACAGTGGCGCGATGCCCTTCGCGCAGTTCCACTACCCGTTCGAGCACACGGCGGAGTTCCGGCGCGACTTCCCGGCGGACTACATCTGCGAGGCGGTCGATCAGACGCGCGGCTGGTTCTACTCGCTCCACGCGATCGCCACCGCGCTGGAGCACTCACCCGCGTACAAGAATGTCATCTGCCTCGGACACATCCTCGGGCCGGACGGCTCGAAGATGAGCAAATCGCGCGGCAATGTCGTCGATCCGTGGGAATTGATGGAGACGCACGGCGCGGACGCGACGCGCTGGTACTTCTTCACCGCCGCGCCCCCCGGCAACCCGCGCCGCTTCAGCATGGACCTCGTGCGGGAGACCGTCTCGAAGTTCAAGCTCACGCTCTGGAACTCGTACTCCTTCTTCGTCACGTACGCGCGGCTCGACGGGTGGACGCCGCATGCGGCCCAGGGGGCTCCCGCCGCGCCGCCCGTCGCCGAGCGTCCCGAACTCGACCGCTGGGTGCTCTCGGAGTTGCACCAACTGATCGAGACCGTCACCGGGGGACTGGACGCCTACGACGTGACGACGGGCGGGCGCGCCATCGAGCGGTTCGTGGACGACCTCTCGAACTGGTACATCCGCCGCTCGCGCCGCCGCTTCTGGAAGACGGAGGGGGACGCGGACAAGAACGCCGCCTACGCGACGCTCTACGAGTGCCTCGTCACCGTGGCGCACCTGCTCGCGCCCTT
>JBBSII010000308.1:0-5782 GCA_038232175.1 Thermomicrobiales bacterium | reverse complement strand
GAGGGGCGGGACGACTACGCGCGCACCTTCCTCATCATCGCCCCGAATGTGATCGTCTTCGAGCGGCTGCGGAGCGATTTCGCGGGCGGGCGCATCTTCCGCGCCGACCCAATGATCCCGCCGGAACTGGAAACCTTCTGGGATATGGAATGTTACCTGCGCGGCGACGGCGAGCGCGCGACCTCGCAGGGCGCGTTGTACCTGACGAATATCCAGCAACTCTACGACCGGACAGAAACTACGAAGCAGACCGAGCCGGATGCGATGACCGCCGTGCTCGGCACGAAGCCGACCCCGGCGCGCGGCGAGGCGGACGATGTCGCCCGCCGCATCGCGGAGCGCGCCGCCCCCTGCCTCGTCCTCAACGACGAGGCGCACCACACGCACGACGAGGAGAGCGAGTGGAACCGGGTGATTCGCCGCCTGAACGACGACTGCGCGCCCGGCGTGGCGACGCAACTCGATGTCACCGCCACGCCGCGCTACAGCAAGGGGGCGCTCTTCACCTGGACGGTCTTCGACTACCCCTTGAAGCAGGCGATCCTCGATGGGCTGGTGAAGCGCCCGATGAAGGGCGTCGCCGTCGGCATCCACGAGCAGCCGTCGGATTACGCCAGCGTCAAGTATCAGGCGTACCTCACCGCCGGGGTGGAGCGGTGGCGATCATACCGCGAGCAACTGAACCCGCTCGACAAGAAACCGATCCTCTTCGTGATGCTGAACAGCACCGTAGAGGCGGACGATGTGGGCGACTACCTGCGGACGAAGTACCCCGCCGAGTTCGGCGGCGCGGGGCTGCTCATCATCCACACGGACAACACGGGCGAGGTTTCCAAGCGCGACCTCGACGCGGCGCGCACACTGGCGCGCGAGGTGGACGAGGCGACCAGCCCGGTGAACGCCATCGTCAGCGTCCTGATGCTGCGCGAGGGGTGGGACGTGCAGAACGTCACGGTAATCGTCGGCCTGCGCCCGTACACCTCCAAGGCGAACATCCTGCCGGAGCAGACGATCGGGTGCGGCCTGCGGCGCATGTTCCGGGAGTTGGGGAACACCTACACCGAGCGCGTGGACGTGATCGGCAACAAGGCGTTCCTGGAGTTCGTCACGCAGTTAGAGCAGGACGAGGATATCGCGCTCGATGAGTTCGATCTTGAAAAAGACAAGGTCGTCATCGTCACCATCGCGCCCGATCCGGCGAAGATGGACAAGGACCTGACGATCCCCGAACTCAGCCCGATTCTGGCGCGCAAGAAGACGCTGGGCGAGGAGATCGGCGCGCTGGAGATCGCCGCGATGGTCTGCCCCGTCCTGCCGAAGAAGGAGCGGGACGCCGCCGCGCAATCGTTTCACTACGAGGGGTACGACATCATCTCGCTGGAGAAACTGGTGGAGGCGGATTACACCATCCCGCAGGCGCAGACGGCGCAGGAGGTGATCTCCTACTACGCGAAGCGGATCGCGCAGGAGGTCAAGTTGCCCTCGCAGTTCGCCGCGCTCGCGCCGAAGGTGCGCGAATTCCTCGAAACGCGCGCCTTCGGCGGGCCGGTCGATATTGAGACCCCGGCGATGATTAAGGCGATCTCCAGCAACGTCGCGCAGTACGTCACGGTGCGCACCTTCGTCGCCGCCCTGCGCGAGGTGATCGTCGAGGAACTCAGCCCGTCACTCATCCACGCGGGCCGCGCCCTCTCCACGATGCGCGGCTTCGCCACCTCCCGCCCGACGATCACCGCGCACAAGACGGTCTTCAATCTCATCCCGTGTGAGAACAACTTCGAGAAGCGTTTCGCGCAGTTCCTCGAAGCCGCGCCGGATGTGGCGGCGTTCGCGAAGTTGCCGGAGCAGTTCGGCTTCCGCGTCGAGTACACCGACACGGTGGGCAACCTGCGCTACTACGAGCCGGATTTCGTCGCCCTTCTCGCGGACGGCACGCACGCGCTCGTCGAGACGAAGGGGCGCGAAGATACCGACGTGGCGCGGAAAGACCGCGCGGCCATCATCTGGTGCGAGAACGCGACGCTCCTCACCGAAATGTCGTGGCGGTACATCAAGGTGCCACAAAAAGGCTTCGAGCAATTGCACGCGGACGAATTCGCCGACCTGATCGTGCTTATACCGCCCATTCTCACCCTCGGACCGTGATACTCCGTGCATTCCGCCAATGTCCGTACGGATTGACAACATCCCCCTCTCCCTGTACTGTTTCACTCAGTAATCGCATCCGGTCGTGCGCCGGGTGAGGATTGAAACACGAGGGAGAGTACCGAAGGGAACGGCACAGCGATCCGCGTGAGGTGTGAGGCGGGGCCGGGAATTTCGGGAAAAAAGCCTCGGATGTTGCGGGGAGGATGGACGTGCGTACGCCCTGGTGCCCCGCCGGAGTGCCGCCGTTACCGCAGGCACGCGTATCGAATTCTCTTGGTAGCGTAGGCTACCGGGATATTCCGTACGGCTGAGGCGATGTCCGCAAGGGCACCGCGAACTTTGGGTGGTACCACGAAGCCCGCGATCACCGCGCCGCTCGTCCCAATCGGGATGAGGGCGTTTTTGTTTGCCCTCCCCGGCGGCGCGGGGAAGGGATAGTGGGCGGTGAGCAGTGCGCAGTGCGCAGCAAATAGGAGGCAGCGTTCGCGCCTTTCAACTGCCCACTGCTCACTATCCACTGCCCACCCGTCAGGAGGCCCGTGGTGACCATCCAACACGTCGCGATCATCGATACCACGTTGCGCGAGGGCGAGCAGTTCGCCAGCGCCCACTTCACCACGGCGCAGAAACAGTCGATTGCCCGCGCGCTCGACCGCTTCGGCGTCGATGCGATTGAGATCACCAACCCCGCCGCCTCGCCCCGCTCCTTCGCGGACGCCACGTTGCTGAGCGCGATGCCGCTGCGGGCGATGATCCTCGCGCACGTCCGCTGCACGGCAGATGATGTGCGGGCGGCAATCGACGCGGGCGTGGGCGGCGTCAACATCTTCTACGGCATGTCCGGCCAACTGCGGGAGCACAGCCACGGTCACAGCCTCGCGACGATGATCGCCTGCGCGGAGGAGTGCATCCGGCTCGCGCAGGCGCACGGCCTTGTCGTGCGGTTTTCGAGCGAGGATGGCTTCCGCACCGACCCCGATGATCTGCTCGCGATGTACCGCGCGGTGGACGCGCTCGGCGTGGATCGCATCAGCATCGCGGACACGGTCGGCATCGCGACGCCCCGGCAGGTCGATGCGCTCGTGACACTCCTGCGTCGGGAGTGCCGCGCCGCCATCGAGTTCCACGGCCACAACGACAGCGGCTGCGCCATCGCCAACGCCCACGCCGCCCTCGACGCGGGCGCGACGTTCATCGACACGACCGTGCTCGGCATTGGTGAGCGCAATGGCATCACGCCGCTCGGTGGCCTGATCGCCCGCCTCTACGCGAGCGATGCCGCGCTGACCGCCGCGTACAACCTGCCGACGCTGCGCCATCTCGACGCGCTCGTGGCGGGGATCGTCGGTGTGCCGATCCCCTTCAACAATTACCTGACCGGCTCCGCCGCCTTCACGCACAAGGCGGGCGTCCACACGAAGGCGGTGCTCGCGGACCCGCGCACCTACGAAATCCTCGACCCGGCGGCGTTCGACATCGAGCGCGTCATCACCATCGCGCACGCCCTCACCGGACGCGCCGCCATCGCCGCCCGCGCCCGCACCCTCGGCCTCACCTTCGACGCCGCGACACTCCGCGCGGTCACTGCGGACGTGAAGCGGCGCGCGGACGAGTCCCCGCTCAGCGATGAGGACTTGGATAGCATCATCCAATCGTGGACGACTGTTGGTGGCGGCGGGCTTCAGCCTGCCGAGAGTGTCGCTGCGCAGGCTGAAGCCTACGCCACCGAGGGAGTAATTCATGGGTACGCTGGCTGAAGAAATCCTCTCGGCCCGCCTCGGCAGGCCGGTGCACGCCGGGGAAATCGTCGTCGTGGATGTGGACTACGCGATGAGCCACGACACGACCTCGCCGCTCGCTATCGAGGCGTTCCGCACAATGAACCGTCCCCTCTGGGACCCGTCGCGTATCGTCATCGCGATTGACCATGTCGTGCCCGCCTCCACCCCGGCGGTGGCGACCATCCATCGCAACATCCGCCAGTTCACGCAGGACGAGGGGATCGCCAACTTCTTCGAGGCCGGCAGCGGCATCTGCCACCAGTTGATGGTCGAGCAGGGGTTCGTCGCGCCCGGCTCCATCGTCGTCGGTGGGGACTCGCACACGGTGACGTACGGCGCGCTCGGCGCGTTCGCGACGGGGATGGGCAGCACGGATATCGGCCTCGTCTACGCGACGGGCAAGACGTGGTTCCGCGTGCCGGAGACGGTGCGCTTCGAGGTCTCCGGCGCGTTCGGCCCCGGCGTGACGGCGAAGGACCTGACGCTGCTGATGGTGCGGACCATCGGCGTCTCCGGCGCGGTCTACGACGCGATCGAGTACGGCGGCCCGACGGTGCGCGGCCTCTCGATCAGCGAGCGGATGACGCTCTCCAACATGGCGATTGAGATGGGCGGCAAGGTCGGCCTGATCGAGGCGGACGACGTGACGGATAATTACCTCACGGGCCGTGTCCGCTACGACACCGGCACCGGCCACCTCCGGCCCGTCGATCCGCACTATCGCCGCGTCGTGGAGCTGAATGTGGACGACTTGCAGCCGCTCGTCTCCTGCCCGCCGGAGGTGGACAATGTCCGCCCCGTCACCGATGTCGTCGGCACGCCCCTCGATGAGGTCTTCATCGGCACCTGCACGAACGGGCGACTGGACGACCTCGCCCTCGCCGCCCGCGTGCTAGCGGGGCGCACGATCAATCCGCACACACGCTGCATCATTATCCCCGCCTCGCGCGAGATTCAGTTGCAGGCGCTGGAACATGGCTACATCGACACCTTCATCCGCGCGGGCGCGCACATTGGCTCCCCCGGCTGCGGCCCCTGCATCGGGCGGCACTTCGGCGTCCTCGGTAAGGGCGAGCGCGCCCTGACGACGATGAACCGCAACTTCACCGGCCGCATGGGCGACCCAACGGCGGAAATCTACCTCGGTAACCCCGCGACGGCGGCGGCCTCCGCCATCGCGGGCGCAATCGCCGATCCGCGCGCGTACCTGTAAACCGACGGAGGGGAGAAACCATTTGAACCGCGAAGGCGCGAAGGACGCGAAGGAATACAAAGAAGAGATCAAGAGTTCTTCTTTTTCTCTCTTCGCGTCCTTTGCGCCTTCGCGGTTCAATTCTTTCGCATAAAGGAGGGATGACGATGGGACGGGTATGGCGATTTGGGGACAACGTGAACACGGACGAGATCATTCCGGGGCGGTACAACCTGACGACGGATCGGGCCACGCTCGCGCAGTACGTCCTCTGCGAGGTGCGACCGGAGTTTCCGACGAGTGTGCGGCCCGGCGATGTGATCGTGGGCGGCAATAACTTCGGCTGCGGCTCCTCGCGGGAGCACGCGCCCGTCGCGATCCTGGCGGCGGGGACGGGGTGCGTGATCGCGCGCTCGTTCGCCCGCATCTTCTACCGCAACGCGATCAACATCGGCCTGCCGATCCTCGTTTCGCCCGAGGCGTCCGAGGCGGCACAGGATGGTGAGACCATCGACGTTGATCTCACCACAGGCCGGATCAGCCTACCGGAGCGCGGGTTGGTCTTCCACGCCGAGCCGCTGCCCCCGTTCGTCCTCCGTATCGCGGCGGTAGGTGGCATGTTGGCGTTCGTCAAGCAGTACGGCTGGGACGGTGTGACGCG
>JBBSII010000307.1:0-5783 GCA_038232175.1 Thermomicrobiales bacterium | reverse complement strand
TCATCCGACCGGCGAATCGCACTCCCTACTTGTCCTCCGTGGCCTTGAGCCGGGGAAGCAGCCGTTTCGGGGAGCGAATCAACGCGGAAGGGGCACGAAACGGCGGTGAAGAGGGGCATATTCCTGAGGATAGCCGGTGAAAACCGCTCGGAATTTAGATGCGATTGCCCTGGCGGCTCTTCTTCTTTGTGACAGGTGGCGTATCGGCGTGCATCCATCGGGCCGTGCTATGCTATGCTCCGGATGGTGGCGCTGTGGTGTGATCGGGAGGGACGGATGGGGCGGACATTCAAGCGGTTGCTGGTGACAGGTGGCGCGGGGTTTATCGGGAGCAACTTCGTGCGGCGCACGCTCGAACGGCGACCGTATGAGATCGTCGTGCTCGATAAACTGACCTACGCGGGCAATCTCGCCAACCTCCGCCCGGTCGAGTCCGATCCCCGCTACACCTTCGTCCACGGTGACATTGCGGACCCGGTCGCCGTGCGCGAGGCGATGCGCGGGTGCGACGGCGTGCTGAACTTCGCCGCCGAATCGCATGTTGACCGGTCGATCATGGACGGCAGCAACTTCATCACGACGGAGGTGCAGGGGACGTACACGCTGCTCGACGCGGCGCGCGAACTCGGCGTGACGTGCTACCTGCAAGTGAGCACAGACGAGGTCTACGGCCATATTGAGCAGGGTGCGTCCGCCGAGGATCACCCGTTCCACACCCGCTCGCCGTACAGCGCGAGCAAGGCGGGCGCGGAGCACATGGTCAGCGCGTTCCACATCACACACGGCGTGCCGACTGTGACGACGCGCGGCTCGAACACGTACGGCCCGTACCAGTACCCGGAGAAGCTCCTCCCCGTCGCGATCACCAACGCGATCGAGAACCGGCCCATCCCCGTCTACGGCGACGGTCAGCAGGTGCGCGACTGGCTCCATGTGGACGACCACTGCGACGGGATCGACGTCGCGCTGCACGAGGGCGTGCCCGGTGAGGCGTACAATGTCGGCGCGGAGCACGAGGGCCTGGGGCATGGCCGACCGAATATCGACGTGTTGCGCGCCCTCCTGGACGTGCTCGGCAAGCCGCGCGATCTGCTCCAGACCGTCGGTGACCGGCCGGGGCACGACCGCCGCTACGCGCTCGATTGCGCCAAATTACGCGCGCTCGGCTGGCAGACGGAGATGCCGTTCGCGATTGGCTTGGAGCGCACCGTCCGTTGGTACGCGGAGAACCGCGACTGGTGGGAGCCACTGAAGCATGATGCCAGCTACGTCGCCTACTACAACCGCAACTATGGCGACCGCGACCGGCTCGTCGGCGCCCGCTAGCGCGCCCGTGACGCTGCTCCAGGCCGATCTGGCGGCGGCGAAGACGAGCCACTACGCCACGCGCGAGAGCGGCGACACCGTCGAACTCGTCGAGCGGCCCGATGGCGGGTTCACGCTGGTGCTCGTGGATGGGCAGGGGCACGGCTTCCCTGCGAAGATGCTCTCGCTCCAACTGACCGCGAAGGCCGTATCGCTCATCAAGGAGGGCGTGCGCGATGGCGCGGTCGCACGCGCGGTGCACGATTATTTGCACGCCTATCGCGGTGGCCGCGTCTCCGCGACGCTCGACATGCTCTCGCTCGATCTCGGCACGAATAGCCTGCTCCTGACGCGCAATGCGGACGTGCCCGCGATAGTCCGACGCGACGGGTTGTGGGAGTTGCTGCCCACCGCCGCCGGTCCTATCGGCATCCAACGGCACGCGCGCCCGACAATTGACCACTTTGAACTCGCGCTCGGGTTGAGCGTCGTGCTTTTTACTGATGGCATCGCCCACGCGGGTGAGCGGGCGGGCGCGCCGCTTGACCCGCTCGCGGCGCTCGCCGCCCTCGGTGACGCGCCGTGCGCCGCGCAGTCGCTCGTGGACGTGCTCCTCGTGGCGGCGATTGACGCCGACCGTGGGCGACCCACCGACGACATGACGGTTATCGCCATCACGATCAACGCCCGTGAGGAAGCCGCGATCACCCGCCACCTCAACGCCCGCATTCCGCTCGTCCAGCGCCGCCGCGATGGATGAGCGAGCGCCGACCTCGGAGCGCGCCTCCCTTCGTGTCGCGGTCGTCGGTCACTGCGCGTCCGGGAAATCGACACTCGTCACCGCGCTCCGGCGGCACGGATACGACGCCAACGCGGTCGCGCAGGAGCATTCGGGCATTCCCTGGCTCTGGCGGCATTCCGAACCGGACGTGCTGATCTACCTCGACGTGCCGCTCGCCACCGTCCGTGCGCGTCGCGGCGCGGAGTGGCCCCAGACCGTCTACGACGCGCAGGAGGCTCGTCTCACCGAGGCGCGCTCCCACGCCGATCTCATTCTGGATACGAGCGTGGAATCCGCCTCGGTGGTGACGGCGCGGACAGTAGCGTTTCTGCGGCAGCGCGAGCACGCCGAGTAAAGCCTGTACGGTAAGGGACGCCTCTAGCCGTTCTTCACGTACTTGTCGAAGAACGCGAGGTTCGACTGAAGATACTCCTGGAAGCCCGCGCCCTGGAACGAGTGCGGCTGGCCCTGATAGGTGTGGTACTCCATCGTCTTGCCCTTGGCATTGAAGGCGTCGCGCAACTTCTCGGCCCACTCGATTGGGCAGGTCGTGTCCGCGTACGAGTGGTGAATCGCCACGGGGCAGTCGATGCGGTCGAGGTAGTTGATCGGGGACATGCGGCGATACGCCTCCGGGATTTTCTCGGGCGGTCCGTACATCTCCGTCACTTTGTCGCCCTCGCTGCGGCTGCCGGGCGTTGCCCAGCGCGTCCGCCGCGCGGTGTAGTTGTCCACTTCGTCGCCGGAGACCGTGCCGTACAATGTCGCCGCCTTGATCTGGCCCTGCGTCGTCACGAGCACCTGCTGCGTGATCCCGCCGCCCATGCTGTGCCCCATCATGCCGACGCGCCTCGCATCGACGGGCGCGACGAAGCGGATCGCGTCGAGCAGATTACGCACGTCGTGCGTATACCCCGGTTCAAGCTGATACTCGCCCTGATCCGACCCCGCGTAGTTCCGGTAATCGGTCGCGATCGTCACGTAGCCGTTCGACGCGAAGAAGATGTCCTCGCGCAGCGTGTCGTACCCCGTGTCGTACGCATTGAAGGCGAAGTGCCCGTGATTGACGAGCAGCACGGGCCACGGCCCGCTGCCCTGACCGACCGGCGTGCACATCAGCCCGGTGATGATGAGGTTGTCTGAGCGGTGCGAGACGACGAACGCCTCAACACTGTTCCCCTGCAACCCACGGCTGTTGCGGACGGTGAAGTCGCCGCCATTCTGCGGGCGCTGCCAGATGGCGTCGATGTACCGCGCGGTCGGGCCAGGCGGCAGATCCTCCGCGCCAACCGCGACGGGTGCGGCCACCACGCTGGCGAGCGCCAGCCCGGTTGTCCCCCGCAGAAGCGTACGGCGGCTGAATGGTGTGGGGTTTCGCTGCATGTGCATGGTGAATCCTCCTGTTCAGGGCATGATGGTGGCGGGTCGCCGCGCGTACGCGACGCGCACCAGTTCAGCGGCGCGCGTGCCGCTGACGACGGCACCCTCGATGGACGACGATTCGGTGTACTCGCCTGCGACGACAATGGACGGGAAGCGCGTGTGGTTAGACGGCAACTGCTCCCGCGTACCGGGCGGCTGCGCGAACTGGCCGAAGGCCGTGTGGTGCACATCGACGAGTTCGGCATCCTGCGCGACATTCGCGTGTGGGAACCATTTCCCCAGTGTGGCGAGCACCTCACCCGGTAGCACATTCTCGCGGTACGCTGGGTCCGCGCACGCCTCCGCGACCGAGACGCCGATCAGCAAGTGCCCCGTGCCCCCGGTGCCGTCCGGGTGCGTGATGTTCGTGATCTGCGCGGCGAGGTGGAAGCCCGTCTCCATCCGCCGCTTCCCTGCCACCGCGTCGACGTTGAGCAGGATCTTCTTCTCCGGGTAGAGCGACCGTGGGAGCCGCCACGCGACCGTCGTGCTCGGCAGCCCGACTGTGGGGATGCGCCGCGCCACCGGGCTGTCGAGCGGTTCGAGCAATCGTCGCGCCTCCGGCGCGGTCGCGGCGATGACAACGGCGCTCCCGTGAATGCGCTCCTCGCGACCATCCGGGTGTTTCACCTCGACCGTCGGGCTGCGCGTTCCTTCGGGCGGAACGATCGTGGCTGCGTGCACCCCCATGTCGATCAACCCACCGCGCGCGCGGATTGCGGCGGCGATGGCCTGCGGGATCGCCCCGAGGCCATCGCGCGTCGTCACCGTCTCGCCGGACGCGAGCATTTTGAAGATGAAGCGGAAATCCTTGCTGCTCGTGTCGAGCGCGGGGTTGAGGAAGATGCCCGCGAAGAAGGGGCGGAAGAAGCGCTCAATTGCCCCGATGGAGAAGCCGAACCGGCGCAGGTACGCCTCGGTCGTCTCGTCGTGCGGATCGTTCCAGATGTCCGCGGTGCTCGTCTTGAGCACGATCGCGCCGAGCGCGCCGAGCCGCGCCTTGTCCGCAGGGGTCATCAACCGGAACCGCGCGACATCGAGCGGGTTCGCGCTGAAGGTGAATGGCGCGCCGTAGTCGTAGCAGATTGCGCCCCGGTCGTACGGGCGGATCAGGCCGTCGTCGAACCCGACGTCGTCCATCAGACGGCGCGTCTCCGGGTACGCGCGGAAGAGGACCTGGAAGCCGTCGTCAATCGGTAGCCCGTCGCGCATCCGGGTGCGGACGCGGCCACCGAGATGCTCGGAGGATTCGAGCAGCCGGATCGGCACACCGGCGGTCACGAGGCGAAAGGCGCAGCTGAGTCCGGCCATGCCGCCGCCAATGATGAGGACGGGCTGCTGCGTGTCGGTCGGTGTCGTTGCGGTCTCTGTCACGTTTTTCCTCGATTTAGACGGACTCCTGGAGCGGTTTCCGTAGTGACTGAGTCTTTGTTTTTCGGTGGTGGCAGGCTTTAGCCTGCCATTTTCCTTGTTGTGGCAGGCTAAAGCCCGCCACCACCACTATCGTATCGACTCAATAACACTGAAACTGGCTCTTAACTCGTATAGCGCGGCCCGACGACGCCGGTTGCCGCCATCGCCGCGCGACTGATGTCCCCAATTACTTCCTCGCCGACGTGCTGATCGGGGAAGTTCTCGCAGAAGACGGCGATCACGAGCGTGCCGTTCGGCGCGATGATGAAGCCAACGTCGTTGGTCACGCCGACAATGGAACCGGTTTTCGATCCCCAGCGGATGCTCGCGACTTCCGGGAGGTGACGCGCGATGCGGCGACCATTCTGCTGCTTCTCCAGCATCGCGAGCATCGCGTCGCACGACGCGCGGGACGCCGCCATGCCGTCGATGATCGCGCGGATCGCCCGGACGTAGTCGTTCGCGGTCGCGAGGTTCTCCCGCTCGCCCGCCTGTGCGGGGCGGCCCTTCATCTCCCGGCCCAGCACCGAGTTCGCCATCCCGATGTCGGCCATCGTGCGGTTGACCGCGTCCATCCCGGCCATGCGGATGAGAATATTCGTCGCCATGTTGTCGCTGATGGAGATCATCAGATAGATGAGGTCGTTTAGCGTCAGTGCGATGCCCGCATGCAGATGCAGCATCACGCCGCTGCCGGGCGTGTGATCCTCCGCCGTCACGGTGTACGGGTCGTCGAGGGATCGCGTGCCCGCGTCAATCTGCCGGAAGATCTCGATCATGATGGGAATCTTAACCGTGCTCGCCGCGCCGAACTTGCGGTCGCCGTGGTGCGACCATCGCGCCGTGCCCGGCCCCTCGATGG
>JBBSII010000306.1:0-5801 GCA_038232175.1 Thermomicrobiales bacterium | reverse complement strand
GCCGGATGGCGAGGCGCTGCGCGACGACGAGCACTTCTCGCATGTCTCGGCGTGGGAGTACACCGGCGTCGGCAACGACCCCGCGCTGCACAAGGAACCGCTTGCATTCGAGTATGTCCACCCCTCACAGCGGAGTTACAAGTAATGGCAATGCTCGCAAAGCGGGGCGCCAGCACCCAACCGAACGGCCACACGGCGCACGACCTGAACCTCACCCTCCAGGTCTGGCGACAGAAAAGCGCGCGCGAAGCCGGGCGCATGGTCACCTACAAGGCGGAGGGCATCAGCCCGGACATGTCCTTCCTGGAGATGCTCGACGTCGTCAACGAGGGGCTGATCGAGCGCGGCGAAGAACCCATCGCCTTCGACCACGACTGCCGCGAGGGCATCTGTGGCGCCTGCGGCATGGTGATCAACGGCGTCGCGCACGGGCCGGAGCGCGCCACGACCGCCTGCCAACTGCACATGCGCCATTTCCACGACGGCGACACGGTGACCATCGAGCCGTGGCGGGCGCGCGCCTTCCCGGTCATCAAGGACCTCGTCGTCGATCGCGGCGCGTTCGACCGCATCATCCAGGTGGGTGGCTACGTCACCGCCCCGACCGGCAGCGCGCAAGACGCGAATTCAATCCTCGTCCCGAAGGCGGACGCGGACGCCGCGTTCGACTACGCCGCCTGCATCGGCTGCGGCGCGTGCGTGGCGATGTGCCCGAACGCCTCCGCGATGCTCTTCACTGCCGCGAAGGTTGCCCATCTCGGCCATCTGCCGCAGGGCCAGCCGGAGCGCGACGACCGCGTGCTGCGGATGGTCGAGCAGATGGACGTGGAGGGCTTCGGCGCCTGCACGAACATCGGCGAGTGCGCGGCCGTCTGCCCGAAGGAGATCCCGATGGATGTTATCTCCTTCATGAACCGCGACCTCCTCCGCGCCACCCGCCGCAAAGACCGCGAGGCGAAGACGAGCAACGAGTAACGGAGAGTAGGTAAGGGACAAGGGAAGGATCGACGTTGCGGTAGAGCAGCAGTTCCACATGCCCGCAGATCACGACTCCTGCCAACGTCGGCTGCGCTCAGGCACATCGAACAGTAGATATCTATGACTGCTTGCGTCTCGGACTCGCTCGTTTACGGGACGCATACATGTCTCGACCCCCAACTAACGAGTGTTAAAAATTGTAGTCTACTGCTAAGTGTGCTTAGGTGTAGTATCCGGCTTTGATTACGGTCTTGTGGTAAACATCACCTGGATGCATACTTACCAGTCTACGCAATCGAACATGTCGCCCTGCTACGGAAGGATGTCGAGGTGAATAAGACACGCTGTTTACCAAAAAACATTGTTCGATGGTCTTCGAGCGCGAAGAAATGACTTGGTGCTCCGATAAAACAGTACCGACGGGAATAAGCAATTTCTATTTTCCTTCCGACATAGATTTGCCAAAGCCGTTAGTGCTGATAATCAAGCGATACTCAGAGCTGGACCGCGAAAAAAGAGAACGTGCGACTGCCATCGCTTTGCACATTTGCAATGGCCCGCTGCTGACAGACGATGAATATGATTGGCTAGAGAAGGAAATCGCTAAGCCTGAAGATAGGATGTACCGCCCTCGTAGGGGCTATAGATCGCGGGAGGTTGTTACGGAAGATGGTGGAAAATCTGTCCGCGCGTGGCGGGGTGGGGCTCCGCAGTAGTTGTTGCAGAAACAGTTGTGGCTTGCCAATACACAGATTTAGTTGGAACGTTCACGAGAATATCCACGAGATATTTCCCCAGAAGCTAATTGCCTGCTACCCACGTCTCACAAGATGTCCAGTAATCATCGTCTCATTGACAATGTGCCGTACAGCGTTCTGAGATCATGTCAGGGAACCGGACAAATCTAAGCACAATCCGACACATGCCGGAGAGGGCGCTGTGGCCTTCTTCGCTTCATTATACTTCCTCGTTGTACGATGCGCGAGCAGGAGGATTAGTATGATTCGGGAGCAGGTAAGGGCACGGAGAATCGTCCGCAATCCGCGCATTCTCTTCGGTGAACCAACCATCGAGGGAACGCGCATCCCCGTGCGGTCGATCGTGCTCTATCATTATGGATATGGCAACGTTGAGGGAGTCCTTCAGGCGTTACCGACGCTTACTGCCCCGGACGTTGAGACCGCGCTCCGCTACTATCGCGAGCACCGCGAAGAGATTAACAGACACATCGCAGAGAACAATGAAGGCGAAGACATCCCGTACGACGAACTTTGATGTCCGCCCCGACCGTCTATCTCGATGAATGCATGAATCATGTCCTCCTTCTGCATCTTCGTCAGCGCGGTTACCTCGTCCACACCGCTCAGGCCGCAGGGATGTCCGCTGCGGCAGATGACGATCAGATTCGACACGCCCAAGCAAATAATTGGTTGCTCCTGACCGCGAACGAGAAGGACTTTCTCACATGGCATCGAACGTTTCTGCGAAACGAATGGACGCATAGTGGCATCGTCACGATCCCGCAAACGGCCGTAATACCTCGTCTCCTCATCCGAAGTTCAATGATGCTCGATTGGATCGCCGCTGAATTCCCCAATCCACGTAATCTCCTCTTCCGCTGGACAGAGTTGCAGCAGCGAATCATCGGCGGCTATATCCTTCCCGGATACACCGACGCGGAGATCGCCCTCGCGCTCGGTAGGGCGACGACGCTCCCATGAGCCAGCAGCCATCGCTCACGGCTGTCATCCTCGCGGGCGGGCGGAGCAGGCGGATGGGAGAGGACAAGGCGCTGCTACGGCTGCCATCCGGGGGGTCGACACTGATTGAGCAGGTCGTCGCGGCGGCGCGGACGGTGACGGATGATGTGGTGATCGTCGCGGAGGACGTAGGGCGGTTGCCGCCGATGGACGCCCGTACGGTGCCGGACGCCATCGCGGGCGCGGGTCCGCTGGCGGGGCTGGTCGCAGGGTTCGCGGCGGCGCGGCACCCGGACATCCTCGCGCTGGCGTGCGATCTGCCGTATCTCTCGGTGCCGCTGCTTCGCCGGATGGCGGCGGTGCCCCGGACGTGGGACGCGCTCGTGCCGCACATCCCAGGCAACGACGGCAAAACCGGCTGGGAGCCGCTGCACGCCCTCTATACCCGCGCGTGCCTCGCGCCGATGCGGGCGGCGCTCGACCGGGGAGACCGGCAGACGACGGCGTTCTTCCCCGTCGTCACCGTCCACGCACTCACCGTCGATGCGATGCGCCCGTACGATCCGGCGGGCCGATCGACATGGAGCGTCAACACGCCTGATGCATGGGCCGAAGCCGTCCGCTGGATGGAGGCGCGACACGACGCTATACTCCACACCGAACGAAACGACGCGGGCAGGTGACGACCCAACGGCATGATGTCATGGAGCGAGAGAACAATGGCGACAACGGGGCAGCGTGATTACCGAAAATTCATGGTGGACGACGCGATTGACCCCGCGCTCCTACCGCTCGATGTCTGGAACGATCTGTTCGATACGTACCAGAGCAAGCCGGGCAATTTCTACAAGGGGTTCAAGCGGCTTGGCGTGCTGCGCTACGACGTCGAGCAGGAGATCAAGAAGGCCGAGGAAGCGGGCAAGTGGCTCACGGAGGACGAGGCCGCGCGCGATGTCCTCTACGAGGTGATCGACGAACTCGGCAACGATATGTGGTACCAGCGCGCGATGTCCCTGATCGAGGAGGACTGCCGCAAGGATGTCGCGTGGCGACCGAAGAACTACGCGAAGTTCCTCGACCCCGTCTACGACGAGCAGGAGACGCGCGGCTGGCAGCCCTACTGGGAACCCACCCGCTGGATCCTCCCCGGCGCGCAGACAACCTCTCCCCCTTCCCCATAAGGTGGAGAGGTTTATTGGCAATCGTGAAAGTACCCGCTCTGAATCCGGCTCCCCTTCCCCCGTGGGGAAGGGGCTGGGGTTAGGGCAGAACCCCCGGCCTATCCGCGTCGTTCTACCCCCATACGGCACATGCGATGATGCGGACGTATGGAACCGCACGGACACGAACGAGAGGGGCGCACGATGATGACAGCGACGCGGTATTGGTGGCGACGGGGAATGGCGGTTGGGATGGTGCTGCTCGCGGCGGCGATGCTCAGCGCATGCATCGAGGTCGATCAGAGGAGCACGATTGGGTCGGACTTCAAGGGCACGACGACGATGAAGATCGGCGTCTCCAAGCTCTTTCTGGAGACGATCTCCACCCTCGGTACCAGTCTCGGCGGCACGCCGACGCCAGGATCGGGCGCTTCCGGCATCCCGCAAGACCCGTTCGCGGACTTGGCGAGCCAGGTGACGGCGATGGGCGGCACGGCGAAGCCCTATAGCACTGACCAATTCACCGGCGTCGAGATCACGATGCCGTTCAACTCCCTCGATGAGATGCAGAACCAGATCAACATGCTGCTCGGCAGTTCGTCCGACTCGTCCGGTTCATCGGCCAGCTCGCTCGGCGGATCGAGCGGCTCGGATGCCCTCGTGCAGATCACCGCGAAGGAGACCGGTAGCAGCATGCGGATCGACGGCACGGTCAACCCCTTGAGCGACATCAGCAGCGCAACCGGTAGCGCGGCGGGCGCGCCTCCCGGACTCGATCTTACCGCCCTGCTCGCGGGCGGCGGTCAGGTTCAGGTCGCCTTCACGATGCCGGGGAAGATTCAGAGCGCCGATCCACTCGCCCGACAGAGCGGTACGACCGTCTCGTGGAGCTTCAAAGTTGGCGACAAGGGCGCGACGATCTTCGCGGAGTCGGACAAGAGCTGAGGGGGGGAGCGCCCCTCCCCCGGCCCCTTCCCTTCGCAGGCTCAGGAGAGGGGAGCAATAGATACGAAGCAGGAGGGGCATCACACCCCTCCTGTGCATTTCTCTGGTTTCCGGTCAGTCTCAGTAGCGGCGGACATCGCGGCGGTATTCACGGGTGCCACGGGACGGGCCACCGAGGAGAATACCGAGCAACCAGGTGATGAAGAAGGCCAACACCGCCCAGAAGACGATCGCGACAATCGTGCTCACTTCCAGCGCGTTGTTGCCGGAGACGCTGTCCGAGAAGATGCCCCGGAACGGGGCGACGAAGGCTGCCGTCGCGTTGTAGATGAACCGGACGAAACCGCTGCCGGTGTTCGCGCCCGTCGCCTTCAGGAT
Organism: Thermomicrobiales bacterium; assembly: GCA_038232175.1. GTDB lineage: Bacteria > Chloroflexota > Chloroflexia > Thermomicrobiales > JALYUS01 > JALYUS01. The sequence continues at coordinate 640 of JBBSII010000306.1, read as the reverse complement.
GAAGCGGGCGACAAGGCCGACGAGCAGCAACCCGGTCAGGAACCAGATGAGCCGCGTGGCGAGATCGAGCGCGGAGAAGCGACCCGCCGACTCGTCCTCCACGACACGATCGCTCACGTACTCGTCCCGCGCGGGGGCGACGTATGGCTGCTCAACGACGCGCTCGCGCACCACCTCGTTGCGCGGCGCACGCACGTCATCCACGTATTGCTCCTCCGAGACGGTCCGCCGCTCCACAGGCACGCCGTCCGGGTCACGACCGACGACTCGTTCTTCATCTCTGCGGTACGTCATGCCATCTGTCCCTTTCTGCTCCATGGCCTCATTAGATGCCGTTGCAATCGCTGTCTCGCCCAATAAAAGCAAGCGGCGTGCCAACGACACTGTGACAACAAAAAAAGGGGCGGTGCATCTCGTCTGCACCGTCCCGCTTCATGAGCATACGAAGAGGGGCTTACGCGCCGTCCGCGACGCCGAGATAGTGCCAGGCGGTCGCGATGGCGACCTGCGTGAACATGACGATGGACTCCACATCCTGCGACTCGTCGTTATTGTGCGCGCCGCTTTTGGAGCGATCCGCCGCCGGGTGGCCGGGGGTGAAGCCGTACGCATGGACGCCGAGCGGCCGGACGAGGCGGCT
>JBBSII010000305.1:0-5844 GCA_038232175.1 Thermomicrobiales bacterium | reverse complement strand
GTAGACGACGCCCATCGCCGTCTCCTCGGCGTCCGGTGGCAGCGGGACGCCGGATGCCCGCCCAACGGCGCAGCACTCCGCGATCAGGGTGCGGTAGAGCGCCTCGCCCTCCGGCGTTTCGCGGATCGGGCCGCACGGCATTTGGCAGACGCTCGTCATCGTGGCGTGCGGTGCTTGCATGACGAACTTCTGCCAGACGGCGAGGCGGGAATTCTCCGCTGTTATTGCCTCGGTGCCGATGTCGCGGAATGCCCGCGCGATTGCCTCGACGCGCGGCGTGACGCCGCCCGTCGATTCGCCGAAGACGACGCGGCGCAGCGTGCCCATCTGCTCGATCACGCCCGGCCCCGCGAGCGTGGAGCGGATGAAGGTGGACCCCGGCAGCACATGCTCCGCGCCGAGCACGGCGCTCAGTTGCTCCGCGCTGTCGACGCCGTTCAGGAGGGTGAGCACCGCCGTCTCCGGCCCGATCACCGGGCGGAGCGCCTCGGCGGCGGACTCCGCATCGTACCCCTTCACGGTGAAGAGGACGAGATCGACGGGGCCGGTCGCCTCGTGCGGTGCGGCGACCGCGCTGACCGGGGCAACGCGGTACGTGCCCTCGTTCGCGCGGATTTCGATCCCCCGCTCGCGCAGCGCGGCGAGGTGCGCCCCGCGCGCGACGAATGTCACATCATGGCCGCGCTCCGCGAGCATCCCGCCGAAGTACCCGCCCAATCCGCCGGACCCCATCACCAACACGCGCATGGTTTCACTCCCCTCGTTCGTTCCGCTTCCGGTGCACCAGTGTACGGTGCGGGGTGCGCCGCGTCTATCCTCGAAGAATGAAACATCAAGCGGGGATCGAACACAGAGAACACAGAGATCGCGGAGGACACAAAGAGAAATACGGTTGATTCCTCTGTGTTCTCTCCGCCCTCGGTGATCTCTGTGTTGTCGTTCCGATGTCTCCCTACAGGCTGCGGCGCGCGATTGCGCGGAGGCGGCGGAGCGTCACATTCCAGCAGCGGGAGACGGTGCGGGGGGTCAGGCCGAGGCGGTTCGACACTTCCCCCGTCCCCAGGCCCTGCTCCACGCGGAGGAGGAAGATTTCCCGTTCCTGTGGCGGCAGGTCGGCGACGAACGCGCGGTAGTCCACGCCGTACTCCTGCCAGGCGATGGGTGTGAGTTTGCCCGCTGTGGGCGCGCGCGTCCGTCCCTCGCGGGCGTGCCAGTCGGCGTGCGTCGATGCGCCCCGGCGCTCGTAGGCGCGGAGTGCGCTGTGGAGACGCCAGCGGAAGAGGCCGAAGAGGTAGGTCGCGAACCCGGTGCCGCCCGTCGTCGGCCCCGGCCAGTCACCGACGAGCGCGGCGAAGATCGGGAACGACTCCTGCACGGCGTCGTCGTGATCCAGCGTCGGGAAGGTCCACGCCGCGCGCCGGGCGGCGTGATGCAGCCGTGGCTCGACCTGCGCCCAGAGGCTGTCGCGTGCGGTGCGGTCGCCCGCCTGCGCCGCCCGCGCCAGTTGCCCGAACCAGATGTCCTCGTCCTCCCGCACGTGCCCCGCCATCTCCGGGTTATTCATGGGATGCACGGGGAGGTTGCGGCGTTGGCTCGCGCGCGTCCGCGTGATCCTGCGGATGCTCAGCCGTCAGAAGCGTCAGCGCGGGGCGAATCGCCTGCGTGCCGTGGCGCGCGCGGATTGCGTCGATCGCGGCGTTGATCGAGCAGAGCCGCTGCGGGCGGTCGCTGAGCAGCGTGAGTTGCGCGCCACCGCCGCCAAGCCCCGCCGCGCGGATGCCGATCAGCCGAACGGCGGGCCAGCCAAGCCGCGCGATGCACGGCTCGTACAATGCCCACGCGGCGTCGAGGAGCACCTGCTGCGCGTTCGTCGCGGGGAAGATCGTCGTCTGCATCCCCACCGAGCGGAAGTCCCCCGCGCGCACGCGCAAGTGGACGACGCGCGCCGTCTGTTCGTGCCGCCGGAGTTCCGTCGCCGTCTCGTCGCAGAGGGCGGCGAGCGTCGCACGCAGGAAGACGCGATCCCGCGTGTCGTGGCGCAGCGTCCGCTCGTGCCCGACGGACTTCATCACATGGCCGACGGTGATCGGCGTGTCGTCCTCGCCGCGCGCGTGGCGGGCGAGCGCGGGTCCGAGATCGCCGAAGCGGGCGCGGAGTTGGGCGTCCGGCAGCGCGGCGAGCGCGCCGAGGGTCTTGATGCCCATCGCGTGCAGCGCCCGCTCGGTCGCCGGGCCGATGCCCGGCATCGCGGCGACGGGCAGGGGCGCGAGAAAGGCCGCCCCCTTGCCGGGCGGCACGGCGCGGAACCCGTCCGGCTTGGCGGTCTTCGCCGCGATCTTCGCGGTCGTGCGCCCCGTCGCGAGGCCGATGGAGACGACAAGGGCGAGTTCCGCCCGCACGCGGCGGCGGATGTCGAGCGCGATCAGCTCCGGCGGGCCGCTGACCCGCTCCATGCCGGTCACGTCGATGGCCGCCTCATCCGGCCCCGTCATCTGGACGAGCGGGCTGTAGGTCATCAGGATGGCGCGGAAGCGGCGCGCGAGGTCGCCGTAGTGCACGCCATCGACGGGCAGGAAGACGGCGTGCGGGCAGCGGCGCTCCGCCTCGGCGATCGACATGCCGGAGCGGATGCCGTAGACCCGCGCCGGATACGCCGCCGCCGAGACGACGCCCCGCCCGCCCCGCCTGCCGCCGACGATCACGGGTAGCCCGGCGAGTTCCGGTCGCCGCGCGATCTCGGCGGTGGCGAAGAAGGCGTCCAGATCGGCGTGGAGGATGGCGCGCGGCCAGACGCCGCCCGGTCGCGCCGGGGCGCGGGGTGGCTGGCCGTCGGTGTCGGTAATTGCGGGCAGTGGGCCGCGAAACGCGAGCACGGAGAGTGTCATCGGGGATTATCCTTCCCATACATGCCGGGCAGACGACGAAAAAGCACGTCGATACGCTGCGGTATGAACGCGGAACGACCCGAAGAAACAGAACAAGTGTTTCAAATATAGGGAGGTGGTGGATGCATGTCAAGGTGCATATCCCTTTGGGGCAGTGGGGAAGAATCTGGGGATAGAAGCCGGAAGCCGGAAGCCGGACGTCGAAGTGAACACGATTCACACGGACTCTCTGATATCTGGCTTCTGGCTTCTGATTTCTCCTATCACCAGATTTATCCACATTTCCCCTCGACAGGTGTACGTTCAGTGTGTATAATCCGCAGATACCGGGGGATTGGCTGGGGAGTAATGATATGATGCGGCGGGGAGCGAAAAGGGATGGTGACGATGCAGCCCATGCAAGGGAGCAGAGTGTGGCAGGCGGTGCTCGAAGATTTGCAGGGGGGCACGTCGCGCGGCCACTATGAGGCGTTCCTGCGCAGCACCTCCATCGCCGACTTCGACGCCGAGGCGGCCCGCCTGACGGTCGCCGCGCCGAACACGTTCGTGCGGGAGCAACTCGAGAAGCGGTTCCACGGGAAGATCGTGCGCTCGCTGCGCGGCATCCTCGGCTACGAGGTGGCGGTCGATTTCACCGTCCTCGGACGCCCGACGACGGACGGTGCGGCCCCGAGCAACGCCAGGCACGCGGACGCCGCCGCCGACATCCCGGCGCTCGCACCCTCACCGCGACCGCACGTGTTTCAGGAATATCAGCAGCAGGAACTCGCCGCGACACCCGCGCACGGCCTCAACCCGCGCTACACCTTCGACCATCTCATCGTGGGGAAGTTCAACAATATGGCGGCGGCGGGCGCAAAATCCGTCGCCGAAAATCCGGGACGCTCCTACAACCCGCTATTCATCTACGGTGGCGTTGGATTGGGGAAGACCCACATCCTCCACGCGGTCGGCCACTACGCGATGGAGCACACCCCCGGCTGCCGCGTCCTCTACGTCTCCTCGGAGACTTTCACGAACGAGATGATCAACGCGATCCGGGAGAACCGGAACGAGGAGTTCCGCGCCCGCTATCGCACGATCGATATTCTGCTGATCGACGACATCCAGTTCATCGCGGGCAAGGAGAGCACGCAGGAGGAGTTCTTCCACACCTTCAACGCGCTGGTGCTCGCGGGTAAGCAGGTCGTGATGACGAGCGACCGCCACCCCAAAGTGATCGTCACGCTCGATGACCGGCTCCGCTCCCGCTTCGAGGGGGGCCTGACGACCGATGTGCAGACGCCGGACCTTGAGGCCCGCATGGCGATCCTGCGTCAGCGGGGCGAGGAGGCGGGCGTGCATGTGCCAACCGAAGTTGTCGATTACATCGCGCACAAGGTGCAGTCGAATGTCCGCGAGTTGGAGGGCGCGCTCAACCGGATCGTCATGATGGCGCGGATGAACGGCGTCGCGGTGACGATGGACGTGGCGACGCAGGCGCTGAACGACGCCGCACTGAACAATCGCCGCCGCCAGATCACGCCCGCGCGCATCGTCGAGGTGGTGGCGAAGTTCTACAACTGCTCTGAGAAGGAGATGCGGGGCCGGGGTCGCGCGAAGGACATCGTCGTGCCGCGGCAGGTGGCAATGTACATCATGCGGCAGGAGACGGACCGCTCGCTCGCGGACGTCGGCACGGAACTCGGTGGGCGCGACCACACGACCGTCATCCACGGCAGCGAGAAGATCGGGCGTGAGATCGAGACGAGCAACCAACTCCGTCAGGAAGTGCTCACCATCCGCGAGATGCTCTACGCGGATTAGCGGTAGGTTGTTGTCAGTGGGCAGAGCAATCAATCGAGTATCCATCCCCCCGCCCGCTTCCTGTTCGGTCGTGGGGGCGTCGTACTCCTCTTCGTGCGTACGTCAACAAACTACCGCGAGAGCAGAAAGACGCCCGCACCGACCGCGATCGTCGTCGGCTCGCCGTCGTACGTCGCGTAGAAGCCGCGTGTGCCCCGACGCAGGAAGGTCAGCGCCGTCGTCACCGTCGAGTCGGCGGGCGCGTCGCGGTCGTAGCCGAGCGAGAAGCGGCTGAACTCGACGCACGGCTCCGCGTCGATGACCTGCGCCAGCCGCACGAGGCCGCCATCGACCGCTTCGATGCCGACGCCCGCCGCGAACTCCGCTTCCGTGAAGATGCGGTCAGCCGCGACAAGGATGTTCTCCCCTGCGATCCCGTCCACGAGATGATCGCCGAAGCGGGCGCGCATCGCAGCGTAGTGGCCGGTAAAGCCGAACGAGAGATCGTTCTCTTCCCGGTTCTTCGTCGCCGGGTGCGTCCGGTTGTGGGCATCGAGGATCGTTGCGCCATCCATCGTCATGCCAATGGCACCGTCCATGTCCACGTGCAGTCGCGGCACGGCACGGATCGGCGCGGGGTCGTACCACCGGCGTAGCCGCTCTCCCGCCTTCAGGCTCGACGCCTGCACCTGTAACCGCACGATCCGCCCAATCAACTGCATCGCGCTCATACCTTTCCGGGAATTTGAACCGCCAGGAGAAAGGATTTCAACACGGAGGCCGCAGAGGACATGGAGCACACAGAGAAGAATCCTTTTTGTCTTTTCTCTTCTCTGTGCCCTCTGTGTTAATTCCCGTTTCTTCGGTGTTCTCTGTGTCTCTGTGGCTATCTCTCTTCCTCAGCCAACACGGTAGCGCACGATTTTGTCTGGGTCCGGCTCGACACCGAGGCCGGGGCCGGTCGGCGCGGCGACATTGCCGTCCGCATCGACGCGGATCGGCTCCTGCATGTACCACTGGAAGTCGTCGGCGGACATGCCAGGCGGCTCGTGCAGCAGTTCGAAGTAGGTGCCGTTCGGGATGGCGCACGCGAGGTGCAGGTGCGCCGCGATGCCGACACCGCCGCCGCCGTGGTGCGGCGCGACGCGCTTGTGGTGCATCTCCGCGAGGCTCG
>JBBSII010000304.1:0-5855 GCA_038232175.1 Thermomicrobiales bacterium | reverse complement strand
GAGTGGTTCGTGATCTCCATCGTCCACCGCGCGATGTAGCCGACATCGCCGACGCCGGCGCACTTGCAGACGCTCATGCACGAGCGCCCGATGCTCGACCGGGCGCGCATCGAGGTCGTGAACCCGTTCTGGCCGCCGACGATCTCCTGCGTGTGCGCGAGTATCGTGTCGCCGGGGCGAACCGCGATAATGCCCTTCGCCTCGATTGGGTCGCCCCAGAACTTGCGGGTCTGCTTCTCCGAGAGGAAACTGACCGTCTGCATGTTCCGGTTCGGCTCGAAATACCACTCGCCCAGGCGCACGTCGTACGAGTTCGTGCCCAGTTGCTTGTCGTCGAATGGCTCGATGACGATGTCACCCGCCGTCATCGCCTGGCGAATTCGCTTATCCGAGAGCAGCACGCGCTTCTCCTACCGCTACCGCAAGAACAAGAACGCGACGAGCGCGATGATGAGGGCCAACGCGAGCACCGCCGCCGCGATGGGGATGATCGGCAAGCCACGCTTCTCGGGCACGGCGGGGATGCGGTCGGTGGCGCGCTCCGTCATCTCCATCGGCGGCGCGGCGGGGACGGAGACTGGCGCGTACTCCACCGTTGCCTTGACGATGACGGCGGAGACATTGTCCGACGCATTGCGACTATTGGCGAGGTCGATCAGTTCATTCGCAGCCTCGTCGGGCGCGAGGGCCTGCGCGACCTGCTTCATCTCCGCGTCCTCGACGATGCCGTGCAGCCCATCCGAGCAGAGGAGCACGACATCGTTGTCCATCAGGTCCACTTCGAAGATATCGACATCGACCTTCTGGCGCTGGCCGAGCGCGCGCGTGATGACATTCCGCTGTCGGCTCTTCTTCGCGTCCTCGGCGGTCATCTGGCCGGCGCGCACCGCCTCCGCGACGAGCGAGTGGTCCTTTGATACTTGCGTGCTCTGCGTGCGCCCGCGGAAGAGGTATGCCCGGCTGTCACCGACATTGCCGATCGTGAGCGTCGTGCCGCGAATCACCCCCGCGACGAGCGTTGTGCCCATCGCGCGGTCCTCGCTCTGGCTCAGGCCGCGCTCGTAGACCGCCTCGTTCGCCTTGCGCATGGCGCGTTTCAGCGCGTTCGGCACCTCGGTGGTGTCGTCGCCGTAATAGGTGTGAAAGAGCGTCTCGATGGCGAGCGCGCTGGCGACCTCACCCTGCTCGTTGCCGCCGACGCCGTCCGCGACCGCGAAGAGATAGCCGCTGTCATCGAAGGGGATCGTCTGCGGCAAGTCCTTCCATGTCCCGACCGCGTCCTGATTGTTCGCCCGCACTCGGCCGGTGTCCGTCCGCGCGCCCACCCAGAGATGATACTCACGGCCCGGTGCGGTCCCGGTTCCCACCGCTTCGTTCACGAACGCCCTCCAGACTCAGCGAACGATGGCCGGGTGCCGCAACCGCCGATCGCGGAACGCCATCTGCCCTTCATTGCCGGTTACCGCTGTCGTCGTCTTCTCCCGAATAGTAACTGAATCTCGGCCCCAATGGTTCCCGTATCCCCCGAATGGCCCGGTTGATGCTGCGCGTGCGGATTCTCTCCACATGCACGCCGCCGCTCGCGCCCTGTCGGGGTGTTTGTACTGCCTTTCTGGGGTTCGTGTCAACGTGTGTGGCGGTCGGGGAGCGCCTGGTACGCGGCTTCCGCACCGATCCAGACCTCGCCGTCTGCGTATGCCTCTTTCTTCCAGATCGGCGCGCGCTCCTTCAGGCGGTCAATCGCGTATTCGCACGCGACGAATGCATCGTGGCGATGCCCCGCACTGACCGCGATGACAACGCTCGCGTCACCGACCTGCAAGTGGCCGACACGATGATGGATGGCGACAGCGATGACACTCCATTGGTCTCGCATCTCGGCGGCGATCTGGGCGAAGATGGGCAGGCACCCGGCGGCGTAGGCTTCGTAATCGAGCCAGAGCACGCCGCGCCCGCGCGCGTTGTTCCGCACCGTCCCGACGAAGGTCACAATCGCGCCGACTTGCGGCGACTGCACGAGCGCGCCGATCTCGCGCTCATCCAACGGCGTTTCGACGACCGCAAAGAGCGGCGAATTGCCCGCGCCACCCGCGACGGGGGGGATGAATGCGACCTCGTCGCCCTCAGCGAGCACCTGCGCGCGATCCGCGTACGCCGCGTTGACCATCACGGGTGAGGCGCGCAGGAGACCGGCGATGCGCGGGTGTGCGCCGCTCAGTATCGTTGCGATGTCGCCCGCCGTCGTGCCGTCGGGCACGGTGCGTTCCTCGACTTCCGCGCCGACCGTCTCCCGGATGATGGCGAAGTACCGCAGCGTAATCGTTGGCATGTTAGAACGGGATGTCCGTGTCGATGTCGTCCGCCGGTGGCTCGTCCCAGATCGAGCGCGGCTGCGCCGTTGGGGCGGGGGCGGACGGCGCGGGCGATACGGCTGGCGCTTCGTACGCGGCATCCGTGGTCGAACCGCGATAGAAGCGGCGACGGAGTGAGCGGATCGTCTCCGTCCACGGCCCGTCACCGCCGTTGTGCGATGATGCCGCGCTCAGGACGGTGTCGAGTTGGTTGCACATCTGGAGGACGACGGCCTCCTTCGTCTGCGGCTGCGTGCTATTGAACCCGCGCTGCTCGTGCGAGGCGACCGCGTGGTAGAGGCGGCGGCGGGTGTCGTCCGCGAGCGCTCCGGCCTGATCCACCAGGCGGTCGAGTCGGATCAGCGAGAGCGTGGTGTGTTCGAGCAACTGCCCCTCGTCCGAGGGCGTGAAGGTCAGGTGGTCGTACGCATCGACCTTGCCGATGTCGTGCAGCAGCGCCGCCGCGATGAGCAGATCGGTGTCGATGTCTGTCCGCGTCGTCGCGATGGCGAGCGCGGTCTGGGTGACGCTCAGCGTGTGCTCCAGGAGGCCACCGAGGTAGGCGTACGCCTCGACGTGGGCGGCGGGCGCGCTGATGAACTGCTCGAAGTCCGACGACGCGATGAAAGTGCTCAGCAGGTGGTCAAGTTCGCGATCCCCGATCGTCGATGCCAGCCCCGCGAACTCCTGCGCCATCTGCGCGCGGTCGCGCGGCGAGGCGGGGATGTAGTCCGTCAGGTCGTACCCCTCGGCGGCGGTCGCGTCGGAGATGACGAGGGAAATTTCGTTGCCGTAGGCCTGGGTCGTGCCGATTACCTGCACGACCGCGTCCTTGACGATCACCGACTCGACGAACGGCAGATTCTCGGACCAGACGCGCCCATTGATGATGCCCGTGCGGTCGGCCAGTTCGATGGCGAGGAAAGGCTTGCTCTCGCCGTACTTGTTCGGCTTCGTCATGCGCCGCTCAACGCTCCGCACGAGGAAGGGCGATTCGATGCTCATGTTCGGCTCGATGTCGGACGCGAAGAGTGTTTTATCGGCCATAGCACGACGCTCCCGAAGAAATGGCGCCCCCGGCAGGGCTCGAACCTGCGACCTAGGGATTAGAAGGCCCTCGCTCTATCCACTGAGCTACGGGGGCACACCGCATGTCGGCGTTGATTGTACGTCGCGCGGGTGCCCGCGCGCAATTGTACGTCGTATTCGTTCGCGAATTCACTTGACAGAACGTGCCTCACTGCGTACGATGAAACCATCAAGAGAGGTAGCCCGTCGGCCCCACCACGAGTGATGCCCCCGGGACGTGCCGACGCAGTGAACCTGCCGATGGCGCGCGGTTGGTGCAACGATCGGATGCAAGTCGAGTGCGCGGGCGATTCGCCGAATACGCGCATTACCCTCAAGGGTTCTCTCGCATCGGAGGCGCAACGCCAACACCGAGGTGGCCTGTATGACCGACGAAATACGGCCCTCTCTTTTTGTGTGCGCGGGCGCGGCTGCACGAACGCCGGGAGATGAAACCGGATCGACGCAGAGAGCGCAGAGGCGCAGAGGCGCAGAAGAAGAAATTAAATACTGGGTTCTGGTTCGCGCCCTCCACCCTCCGTGAATGAGCTGAGTCACATGATGCTCCACATACACTGGTAGTGACGGCTGACAAACGCCTCCGTGCATTGCCCTAGCTCGCGCCCAGCAACTGATCAGTTCGATGGGCGATCGCGACGACATTGTTGGTCAGGAACTGATCGAGGAAATAGCGCAGCGCTGGTGCGCGGTCGGCACCACCTTCGTCGGTAAGCAGGAGTTGCTCGCAGTAGGCGGCGATATCCTGCACGATCCGCTCGTAGCGATAGTACACGAGTGCCACCGGATCGATTTCCGTCCGGCCATAGCCCTGATAGAACCACACTTCCTCCTGTGCGCTGTTCCAAGCCCCACCAACACCACCGCCGACGAACATGAGGTCATGCTCCTTCGGTGCGACGATGAGGGTGTCCCAATCGACGATGGAGAGCGCCCCGTCCGTGCCGATCAGGACATTGGCCCCGTGGATGTCGGCGTGGCACAGGACCTGTGCGGGCGATTGGGCACGCAGGGCGGTGCCGAGGGCGTCGGCGCGTGCGACGATCCGGGAGATTTCGTCGCGTCTGGCGCGCAGGAACGCCGCCATCTCTGCCGCGATGGGTTCGGTGAACGCAGTCTCGTCAACGCGTGCCTGGAACGTCCTGACGAGGTTGCGCCAGTGGGGCGAATACCGCTCGTGTGGAATCTGCACGCTGAGCGACGGCGGCACGACCGCCGTGTGGATGCCTCGGAGCGCGGCGCCAAGATCGACCCACTGACGGTCCGACAACGGTGCCTCGAAACCATTGCGACCGGCAACGAACGGGAAGACGATCACCGCGAAACTGTCCACGCGCACCCACAAGTGCCCCGCATTGGTTGCGATGGGAGCGAGGATCTGCGGGATGCCCTGATCGTGCAGGAAGCGGGGGATCGCGACGGTCGTCTCATCGAAGGCACCGCTGCGCAACTTCAGGAAGTACGGCGTCGCATCGTCGGCGACGACCCGATAGACGGCGGTGTTCACATCGTTGCCAAGCGGGAGAAAGGCGATCTCGGTGACGTGCAATCCGTAGTGATCGCGCAGACAGGCGCGGAGTGATTCGTCTGGCAGGTCCGGTTTCTCAAGCATGATAATTCCGTCCCCTATGGTGAGAATTCTATACCAGCGCAGGATACAAACGATAAGACCGGCCTCCGGCGCGTCTCACATCGCCGCGATGGACGCGCCAAGCAGCACATCGGCGGCGTCGCGGCGCAGGACCTCGCTCGTCCCGTCGGGCTGGGCGGCGACGGTCCAGACCTCGTCCATCATCGGGGAGAGCCGGACATCATCGACGTGGCTGATGATGAACAACTGCGGGATGATGTCGCGCATCGCTCCCAAGGCATCGAGCACGAGGGTGCGCCGCTCGGCGTCGAGCGAGCCGAAGACCTCATCGAGCACCATGAAGCCGATCGTATGGCCGCCGCGCGCCGCCAGCAACTGCGAGAGGGCGATGCGCGCCGCGAGCGCCGCGATGTCGCGCTCCCCGCCCGAGAACTTGTCCACCGGGAACTTTTCCAAATCACCGTCGTAGAGAGCGGGGGTGTAATTCGTGTCGAATCCGAGGCGGTGGTACCGGCCATTCGACATCCGCTCGATCAACTCGCTCGCGTACTCGCCGAGCCGTGGTTGGATGCGCGCCGCGAGGGCCATCGAGAACGCCGTGAACTCCTTGTCCATCATCTCGTACTGATGCACCGACGCCGCGAGGCGGTCCACCTCCGCCCGGAGCGCCGCCAGTTGCGTCTGCGCCACCTCCGCGTGCTGGAGGGTGTTGACCGCGTTTGCGTAGACGACGCGCGCATCCGCCAGACGTGCCTGCGCCGCGTTCGCCTCCTCCGCGACGGCATCGACGCGCTCCGAGGCCGCTTTGAGCGCCTGCGGGTCGTACG
>JBBSII010000303.1:0-5894 GCA_038232175.1 Thermomicrobiales bacterium | reverse complement strand
CTCACTACTCGCTACTCGCTACTCGTTACTCGTTACTCGTTACTCATCACCCTCCCGCCGCGCCGCGCCCGGAGAGCGAGACGCGCGGATCGGCCAGCACATAGACGAAATCGATCAGGATGTTGACGACGATCACGAACGCCCCCGCGACCATCGTCACGCCGAGGATGACGGGGTAATCGCGCCGGGTGATCGCGTCGTACGCCAGCAAACCCAGCCCCGGCCACGCGAAAATCTGCTCGATGATCACCGCGCCGCCGAGGATGCGCGAGATTTGCAGCCCGGAGACCGTGACCATCGGGATCAGGGCGTTGCGCAGGCCGTGCCGGTAGAGGACGGCGCGATCATTGAGGCCCTTCGCCCGCGCGCTCGTCATGTAGTCCTGCCGCATCACTTCGAGCATCGCGGAGCGCATGAAGCGGGCGAAATAGGCGATGGAGGGCAGGGCGAGGACGATCACCGGCATGACGAAGAACTTGATCCGCCCCGGGAAGGGCGCTTGCGCCTGCCCGGTGCTGATCGTCGGCAGCCAGTGGAATTGGACGCTCAGATAGAGTTGCAGCAGGAGCGCAAGCCAGAAGTTCGGGATGGCGAGGCCGATGAACGAGCCGACCGTCGTCGTGTTGTCGAGCAGGCTGTACTGCCGCGTCGCGGAGAGGATGCCCAAGGGGATCGCGATCAGGAGGGCAATCGCCAACGAAATGCCCTGCAACAGCACCGTCGCGCCGATGCGACTGCCGATCAGTTCGAGGACGGGCTTGCTGTTGAAGGTGTAGGCCGTGCCGAGATCGCCGCGCACGAGCCGCCCGAGATAGCGGGCGTACTGCACGGGCAGCGGCTGATCGAGGCCGAGGTTGTGGCGCGTCTGCTCGATGAAGCCCGGATCGGCGTTGCCCTCCGAGATGAAGGCGCGCACCGGGTCACCGGGCGCGAGATGGACGAGCGCGAACATAATGATCGAGAGCCCGAGCAGCAGCGGGATCACGATGAGCACCCGCCGCGCCATGTATGCCCCAACCCCGCTCATCTACCTAACCCCCCAGCCCCCTTCCCGCGTCGGGAAGGGGGAGTGAACCATATGAAGGTCGAAACGTTTGCGGAAGGCCACGGCACCTCGCGCGGGCCACCCCTTCCCGGGGCGGGGAGGGGCCGGGGAGAGGTTCCCCGCTACCCGTTCACATACCACTGTTCGAGTTCGTAGAAGATGCCGCCCTGGTCCGCACTGTCCGTGTACCCCGCGAACTTCTTCTTGACGGCGTGGAGGAAGGGGCGATACCAGGCGTAATAGGTGGGCGCGTCGTCCTGGATGATCGCCTGGATCTGCTTGTAGAGCGGCTTCTGTGCCTCGACCGTCAGCGCCTGCTTCGCCTGTTGCAGCAGGGCGTCGAGTTGCGGGTTGCTGTAGTTGCTGAAATTCTGGGACCCGATCGTGGCATACGTGTCGTAGAGCGATCCCGCGTCCACCGTCGCGCCGTCAACGCCCGCGCCGAAGACGTCGTAATCCTTCCTGGTCAGCTTATCCGTCGCGACCGCATACTCGATCGCCTCCGCCTTGATGTTCCAGCCCGTCTTCTGGAGTTGCGCCTGCGTGTAGGTGAGGAAGTCCTCGCGCAGCACATTTCCCTTGTTGACGATGAAGGAGACATCACTCGGCGGCGTGCCCGCCTGCTTGATCAGCGCCTTCGCCTTGTCGAGGTCGTACGTGTACGGCTTGAGCGCCGAGTCGTAGAGCGCATTGCCCGGTGCGATCGGCCCGTTACCCGGCTTGCCGAGGCCGTAGAGCGAGTCCTTGGCGAACTGGTTCATGTCGAGCGCATAGGCGACGGCTTGCCGAACCTCTTTCTTCGCCAGCCAGGGGTTCTTGAGATTGAACGTCCAGCCGTCCGGCGAGTTGAAAGGCGGCACGAGGACGTTGAGGTCCTTGTTCGCCTTCAGCTTGTCCGCACCAGCGGGGCTGGGGTAGTTGGAGGCGTCAATGTCGCCCGACAAGAGCGAGTTGACGAGGCTTTGCGCGTCCGGGATCGTGCGGTGCGTGAACTTGTCGAGGTAGGGCAGACCCTTCTGGTAATAGTTCGGGTTGCGCTGGGCCACGAAGTCGCCGCCCACCTGCCAGGAGACGAAGATGAACGGCCCGGCCCCCACTGGCTTCTGGAAGAAGGCGTCCTTCGTGAGATCCTTGCCGTCGAGCAGCTTCTTCGGCACCGGGCTGACGTAGCGCATATTCAGCAGGAAGGAGGCGTCCGGTGTGGCGAGCGTCACCACGAGCGTTTTCGGGTCCACGACCTTAATCCCCGCCACGTCCGGCGCCGAACCGGCGGTGTACTCTTTCGCACCCTGAATCGAACTGAGTTTCGACGCGCGCGGGCTGGCGGTCGTCTTGGCGAGCAGCCCCTTCATCGTGAAGGCGACGTCGTCCGCCGTCAGGTCGCTGCCGTCGCTGAACTTCGCGTCCTGCAGGGTGAAGGTGAAGGTGAGGCCGTCAATCTTCCACGACTTGGCAAGCCCGGCCTTCGGCTCGAAGGTGTCCGGCTTGAGGCGCACCAACTGATCGAAGAGCATCTTGACGCGCCACTCGCTCTCGGACTCGTTCTGGAGGAAGGGGTTGATCGTCTTCGCCTCACCGAGCGTGCCGATCAGGATACTGCCGCCCGGCTTGCCCGCACCCGCCGCCGCTGCCGGTGCGCTCGTGCTCGCCGCCGCGCTCGGTGAGGAGGCTGCCGCCGGTGACGAAACGGCTGCGGGCGCGCTCGCCACCACCGAGCCAGTCGTCGCGGGCCGCGTCGCCGCCGCCGAACCGCTGGCGGTAGTCGGGGCTGCGCCGCTCGCGGCGGTTGCCGCCGTCGTGCCTGCGGGCTTCGGAGTGTCCGTCGCAGTGCTGCCACCGCAGGCGGCGAGGATGGCGGCAGCGGCGCTTGCCGTCACGCCACCGAGGAAGACCCGGCGGGAATACCCGCGTTGTGTGCCGGTCGCGCTCGCGTCCTTGTCTTTGTTCATTCCCGTCATCTCCTCCGTCTCTGTCGTCCATCGTTCCGCTTGTCGCACGCACCGCATGCACCTGCGGCCTACACGCCCTGTGCGATGCGCTGCGTCCCATGCGGATGCAGTACGGCCAATATCCCGCGCGATCTCTGCAATGCTTGTGTCAGCGTGCTTGTATCACCCGGCCCGCTGTTCTGTCAACGTGACCGGGACTCCCTATTCCGCCGTCTGCCCCTTGTACGCCGCCATTGCGAGGTCGGCGGCATCGTCGGCGTCGCTGGCGCGCGTGGCGACGCGGATGACGTTGCGCGCGGCGGAGCCTTTCACGGTCTGCATCATCTCGTAGGTGACGCGGTCGCCCTCCTGCGGCAGGTGCCCGCCCATGCGAAGGTTGTCCTGATGCATAAAGAGGTCCGCGCCGCCCGCGTCCGGCATGACGAAGCCGAAGCCCTTCGTCGTGTTGAACCACTTCACCGTGCCGCCCAAGGTGGTGAGGTTCGTGATGTCCCGCATGACGTTGACGGCGGCGCCACCGCGCGGGGTGTCGGTGCGGTCGAAGCCGACGCGATCTCCCTCCATCAGCGCGCCATCCTCCGGGGAGATGACATCGCGCCGGTGGACGAACAAATCCGCCCCGCCCGCGTCATCGGTGACGAACCCGTAGCCCTTCGTCGGGTTGAACCACTTCACAATCCCGTTGTTCATTCCCTCACTCCATCCTTCCACCCCTGTATCGCCCGACCGGCACATCCCCATCATCCTCACGTCCATCGAGTGCGTATGTTGCTACCGACTTGCCCGTGGACATCGGCTTCCCGCATGAAATGGCAGGCTATCGTACTGTCTGCGCACGTCGTGGTCAACTTTGTCGTATTCCAACGCAGGGGTAGGGCTTCCCCGCCTTAAACACAAAGTGCGGGCACCCTTTGCGCCCGCACTCTCCTTTGAAACCGAAACAGTAGTTGTCCGTTCTTCCACGCCCTAGACGGGCGTTTGGTCCTTCGGCGGCATCATCGACCATCCCTTCACTACGATCCTGTTCCTGATCCTTTTGTACACCCGTTCGCGTGTTCTGTCAAGTAGCTGCATGGGCGCAGCAGCGTAAACCTCTCTCTGGCAGGCGCTTTTCCGGCTCCTTGCCCTTGCGCGTTTCGCCGCTTGTTTGTGCCCGGTGCGCGTGCTATCGTCACGGACAGCCGAGCAGGGAAGATTTAGCGGGAGGAGTCGGAGATGACCGACGCGGCAGCAGCGGAAATGGCTGACGAGCGGACGATTCCTGAGCAGGTGTCGCGTGCGGCGACCTCCGCCTTCTGGGTGATGTTCGCGATCAACCTGTTCAACTATCTCGACCGCTACGTGCTGCCCGCCGCGCTCTCGAAGATTCAGAACGAATTTCACCTCAGCGACACGCGGGCGGGCGCGCTCGGCACGGCGTTTCTCTTTGTCTACGCGATTGCCGCGCTGCCGCTGAGCATCTGGGCGGATCGCGGCGTGCGGAAGAATGTCATCAGCGCCTGCGTGGCGCTCTGGAGCGTCGCCACCTTCCTTAGTGGCCTGACGACGGGCTTCGGGACACTCTTCGCCGCCCGCGCGCTCGTTGGCGTCGGGGAAGCGGGCTATTACCCAGCGGGGACATCGCTCCTGAGCGATTATTACCCACGCGCCACCCGCGCCCGTGTGATGAGCCGGTGGGGCGCAGGGTCGCTCATCGGGCTGGCGATTGGCTTCTCCCTCGGCGGCATCCTCGCGGGGAGCCTCGGGTGGCGCGCCGCCTTCTTCATCACGGGGTTGCCTGGCCTCCTCTTCGCGCTGCTCGCGTGGCGAATGCGCGAGCCGGTGCGTGGTGGCGCGGATGGCTGGCGGGCCGGGGAGACAGGGCGCACGGCGACCGGGCAACCACTCGCGGCGCAACTGCGGCTGCTCTTCCGCACGCGGACGGTCGTCGTCGGCATCCTGTTGCAGAGTTTCGCCTTCTGGGTGATCGGCGCGGCGGCGTACTGGCTGCCGGTCTACCTCCACCGCGCCTTCGGCTTCAAGGAGGGGAAGGCGGGCACGGTCTCCGGCGCGGTGCTCGTCGTCTCGGGGATCGCGGGGGTGCTGCTCGGCGGCCTACTCGCGGATCGGCTGACGAAGCGATGGGCGGGTGGCCGCCTGCTCGCGTGCGGGATCAGCCTCACGCTCGCCGCGCCCTTCTTCGCGCTCGCCGTGACGCGCACCGGGTTCGGGCTGTTCCTGCCGTGCTTTTTCGCCGCCGGTCTCTTCCTCAACATGTACAGCGGCCCGCTGACCGCGCTGTCGCAGGATGTCGTGCCGCCGGGCGTGCGCGCGCTCGTCGTCTCGGTCACGCTGCTGATCGGGCACATGCTCGGCGATGTCAGCTCGCCGCTGATCGTCGGCTTCATCTCGGATCGTCTCGGCGGCGGGGCGCACGGACTGAGCCGCGCGCTCCTCGTCACCTGCCCGATCCTGCTCCTCTGCGCCGGTGCGGTGGGCGTCATCGGCACACGCGTCGTTGGGCGTGATCTCGCGGACATGGAGGAACGGCGGCTGTCGTACGGCGCGTAACCGGCCCGTCCGATAGGGAGGGCCTGTCACTTCCACCGTTTCGTCCAAGTGCGTTGACCGCCGCGATGTCATGATCTGGCCGCGAAGACCGATCGCGCGGTTGTCCCTTCACCCTTTTTCCGTGTCCCTTGACTCTCCTCCACGGGCAGGGTTTATCGTTGCTTCCATTGTGGCGCGATATGGCGCGCGGATGCGAGGTGACGGATGTTCAAGATCGGAGATTTCTCCCGGCTGACGCAGGTGACGGTCAAGGCGTTGCGCCACTACGACCGCCTCGGGCTGCTCGCGCCGGAATCCATCGACCCCGCGAGCGGCTACCGATACTACAGCGGCGCGCAGGTCCCCCGGCT
>JBBSII010000302.1:0-5896 GCA_038232175.1 Thermomicrobiales bacterium | reverse complement strand
GCCGATCTTGCGCGGCGACGCCCTGAACGCCGCCGGGTTCCTCGCGCGCGAGTATGGCGACTACGAGCGGGCCTACGCGGCGAGCAGGGAGAGCCTGGCGCTGAGCCACCGGCTGAACGACCGAAAGCGTGCCGCCGATGCGCTGGCGAACCTGGGCTACGTGGCGCTCCAGCAGGGGAAGCATGGGGACGCACACGACCTGTTCCAGCGAAGCTTGGCGACGAACCGGGAACTCGGCAACCGGCAGGGCATCGCCGATTCGTTGAGTTTCCTCGCCCTGACCGCATTCCGCTCCCGCGACCTCGACGGGGCGCGGCGCATGAACGAGGAGAGTCTCGCCCTCTGGGAAGTGCTCGACGACCGGCAGGCGACGGTGTGGGCGCGCACACGACTCGCGTTCGTCCTGCTGGAGCAAGGGGCGCACGCGGCCGCCTACCGCGAGTTCATGAAAAGCCTGGTCACCGCCCGGGAGCTGGATTTCCGCCCCGGCTTCTCCTGGTCTCTCGACGGCCTGGCGCACCTCGCAGCGCGCCAGGACATCCCCCATCTGGCAGGCCGCCTCGCTGCGGCGGCGTCCTCGGTGCGCGCAGTCGCCGGGATTCGCCTCTCCCCGCAGGAGCAATCGGAAAACGATCGCCTGCGCGAGCAGATCCGCGCAGCGATTGGCAGCGAGACGGATGCGGACACCTGGGCGAACGGCGAGCGGTGGACCGTCGATGAAGTGATAGCAACCGTCCAGCAGGCGTTCGGCACGATGGACGTCGGCGGTAGGGCGACGACCGCAACGGCGTGACCGTTTTCCGTCCCTACTGTTTATGCGACGCTTTTTTCAACAGGCTCTGGTAGTACGTTGCTCATCCCTGCCCCACTCCTCTACCGGGTTGCCCTCCGTGACGCTCAACAGGAGCGGTGCGGTCATCGTGTCTACACCACCAACCTGCCGCGATTTGTAGCGATGTCACTGTGACGAACGCAGCGCGTCTTTGTTTATCTCCGCGTCCTCTGCCGGGTGCCCTCTGGGCAGATGCGGCCTCCGCGTCGATCCGGTTTGGTCGCTTACCGTGCCCGTTCGCCCGTACTCAGTTGTCGAAGAGCGCGGAAAGCAGGCCGCCGAGCAGGCTCGGGATGATGTCGAGCAGGAGATCCAGCGCGACGCTCACCCCGATATCGGCGGCGAAGTCCACGAGCGCGTTGCCGCTGACGTTGCTCGCGCCCGCGATGTGGGACGTGGACGCGATGCCGGACGAGAGCGCGGCGGCGTCCGACTGCGTGCGCTCGTGGAGACCGCGCGCGACATCGCGGAGCCGCGCCTGTGCGACGGAGCGTTCGTCGTCGCTGAACAGCCCGCCATCGAGCCGGTAACTGACGATCAGCGCGGCGAGGACGGCGATGCGCGCGTCCGACTTCCTGTCGTGCAAGCAGACATCCCGCAACCGGGTGCGGAGGTCGTGCTCGATCTGGCCATCTCGCTCGGGGAAATGCTCCGTCATCGGGCCGACCCGGAGCACCCGGTGGTGCGCGTGGTGCAGCACGCCGCGCGCGACCAACCCCTCGCGGACGCGCGCGGCGATGTCCGGCATCCCTGTCTCGACCACCGCGTGGCACTCCTTCACTGTCTTACCGGTCGCAGATTGCGCGATGCACCGGAGCGCGTGCGCGCACACAGGGTCATCGGCGGGCGTGCGGCCCACAATCGCGACATGCCCGCCCTGCGTGGCGATTTGCCCGCCGAGTGCGAGGTCCATCACCGTCGCGGTGGCGAGCGCGCGCCGCAACTCCTTCTCCGGCAGATGCGACGTGCCGCGCTCGTTGTGCAGCGCGAGCAGTAACAAATCCTCCGCGAGGCTTTCGCGGTGCGGTGCCTCCATCTGATTACCTCCTTTTGTTTCGGTGGCGTAGGGCTTCAGCCTGCAATCCTCCGTGACGATGCCCGCGCTCCCACCAACCCCGCGCTGGGCGCTATCGGTGAGACGACGGAGTGTGGCTGTGCGTTCCGCCCACAGACTGCGGGCTTCGGGCTTCGGGTCAGGAAAACGGCAGGTGGCCCGG
Source organism: Thermomicrobiales bacterium (assembly GCA_038232175.1). Lineage (GTDB taxonomy): Bacteria > Chloroflexota > Chloroflexia > Thermomicrobiales > JALYUS01 > JALYUS01. The sequence continues at coordinate 3,847 of JBBSII010000302.1, read as the reverse complement.
GAGTGAGGATTGGCGGGAGCGGATGTGCGCCGCGCGCGTCGCCACCGCGATGGGGATGCTGCACGCGAGCACGATCACGGCCCAGAGGCCGGCGAGCGAGAGCGTTTGCGCCGTGACGCCGGTGAACCATGCGTCGGGCAGCGAGGGCGTCCGCGATCAGCGGGCTGATCGACCAGAGCGAGAGCGCGGCCACGGTCAGCCCGCCGAGCGCGAACGCGAGCGCGAACGCGAACGCGAACACGACGGTGAAATTGAGCGGGCGCACACGGAAAGCGGGCATTTGTCGCGGTTCCGCGCGCACACCAGCCATCACCCGCGCCATCAGGAGGGGCGGCGTGGTGCTGTCCGTGGCGTGCGCGAGCGACCCGAACGCCAACTCCTCCTCGTACGCGGCGGCGCAGGCGAGGCACGCCGCGAGATGGGCGCGCACCGTCGCCTCCTGCGCGGCGGGCAGGCGACGCCGGAGGTATTCGGGCAGCAGGGCGGTGGTATCGGCGCAATTCATGGTTGCGAAACCTCCGCCGCAAGCAGGCCGCGCAGGGCCGCTTTCGCGCGGTAGAGGTGCGTCTTCACAGTGGCCCATCGGTCGATCGAGGATCGCGGCGATCTCCTCGTACGTGCAATCCCGCCAGTAGTACAAGTCGAGCACGAGGCGGTACGCGGGCGAGAGCGCGTGCATCGCCGTCACGACGCGCTCGCGGCGCTCCTGCCGTAGGACGAGGGCGGCTCGTCGCTCTCCGACACTGGGACGAGTTCAGCGGCACTCGGGTCCGCGAAGGTGGACGGGTGGACGATGCGGCGGCTCGGGCAGATATTGTACGCGATGCGGTAGAGCCAGGTGCTGAACTTCGCCTCGGCGCGGAAGCCCGACAAACTGCGCCATGCGCGCAGGAAGGTCTCCTGCGTCATGTCCACCGCTTCTTCGGGGTCGTGCGTCATGCGGAGCGCGAGGTTGTAGATGCCCTGCTGATATCCGCTCGACCAACCGCGCGAAGGCGTCGTTGTCCCCCGCCTGCCCGCGCCGCACCAGTTCACTCTCGTCATCGATCACCGCCGGGCGTCGCGCCCAGCCGCGCGTGAGATGCTGCGTTATCAACCCTGTCTGCTGCACCGTATCACCTCCTCCACCCATTCTGACTGGCAGAGCGCCCGGAATGTTTCACCCAGTATCGCAGTATCGCAGTTCGTACGCATCGCTACGTGTAGTGCTTGACGCGCGGCCAGAGGGTGCGGATCGGCTCTTTCGGCCCGCGCGCGACGAAGATCGGCACGTTGTTCTCGTAGTCCATGCAGTAGGTACAGTGCGTCGTGCCCACTGGTTCGACCCGTGCGAAGAGGGGCTGCAACGCCGACGTATCGTGGAAGCCAACGATGATGACAACCGCGCCGGAGACGTTGCCCAGCCCCCACAGGTAGTAATTGTTGTGCCCGCTGATCACCGGTGGGAGATGATATGGGCCACTGAAGAAGGTGAGTGCGCCCGCCTCGCCGTAGTTGTTGGTGAAGATTACGGCTTGTGATTGGTCATCCGGCGGCAGCCCCGCGTACACCCGCCCGACCGCCGCCGTTCGTTCCTCCCAACCGAACTGGTCGGCGAAGTATTGCGGCAGTTGCGCGCCCTTGCCCTGCTCCCGCGATGGGTCCTGCACGCTCGCTCCCGTGAGGTGCTGACGATGATCCGGCACGGCATGACGCCGACTCAGCCGCCCTCGCCGCCGTCCCCGCCCGTCATGATGTACCGCCCGAACGCCGAGCAGCAGGCCGGTGCGGGGCGCGGCACATTCATCTGGGGCCTCGTGCTCGCGGCGATCGGCGTGGCGCTGACGCTCGCGCTCTGGCCGATTGGCTTCATCGCGAACAGCGCGACCGGCAACAGCGTGCGGTTTCCGCTCGGCCTCGGCCCGTGGATGCTCGGGGGGTTTATCCCCCTCTTCGTCGGACTGGCGCTGATCCTCGGCTACGTCATCCTGCGGCCCAACCCACCACAGGCTCCGCCCGCACCGCCACACTACCCACCCTACGACGCGGGGAGCGACGCACCCTTTCCCCCGGTGACACCCGCGCCCGCCGAATCGACCGATGGCGGTGGGCACGCCTAAAATACCCGTTGTTGCGCGCATCCATGGTTCGGGCGCCCACGCTGCGGGGTGCCCTGTTTCACGCCTTGTAGGTTCACACTACGGGCCAGCGGCGACGGTCACAGTGAGAGTGGTGATGTACGTCCCGGCGGCGGCGTTGCTCGGCACCGCGAGCTGCGAGTTGAAGGTGACGGTCGCCTGCCCGGTGCCGGTGCCCACGGCGGCGTTGTATACCTTGCCGGAAGCGGTCGGAATCGCCATCGGGTATGCCACGCCATTCGTCGGGGGGGTGCCCGTCGTGCCCGATGCCGTCGCACTCTGGATCGTGTGGTTCGCGGGGGTGATGGTGTCTGCGCCGGCTGTGAAGGTGCCGACCGTCGCCTGCACGTTCCAGCCCGCGTTGTTGCCCGTCGTGTCGTTGATGCCGACGGCGAAGGAGGAGGCGAGGTTGATCTGCGCGCCCGTCAGCGTCCCGCTGTACGAGAAGTTCGCGGGCTGCGCGGTGACCGTCAGGGTGCCGACATAGGTGTAGCCGCCGGTCCGGGTGTCGGTGCCGCCACTCGTCGTCACGGAGACGTTCACCGCGCCTGCGGCGTGTGCGGGTGCGGTCGCGGTGATCTGCGTGTCGGTGTTAACGGTGAAGGCGGTCGCGGCGGCGCCGCCGAAGGTGACGCCCGTCGCGCCAGTGAAGCCGGTGCCGGTGAGCACGACGCTCGTGCCGCCGTTCGTCGTTCCCGAGGCGGGGCTGACCGTCGTGATCGTCGGCACGGCGGCGGCCGAGAGGCTGCTTTGGCTCGGTGCGACCGCTGCGGTACGGCTTTGCCGCGATGTGGCCTGATAGGTGAACCCGCCGGTAATCGTCGCGGTACCGCCCGCTGTCGTGACGGTGACATCGGCGGCGTGGGCATCGGTGACGGCGGGGGTGGTGATGACGATGCTCGTCGTGCCCGGTTGGGTCACGGAGGCGGTGAGGCCATCGACACGAACCGTCGCCTTATCGAGATAGTCGCCGCTGATCGTGACGCTCGTCCCCCCGCTCACCGGGCCAGTGTTCGGCGTGATGCTCGCGATTGTCGGTACGGCGAGGTAGGTGAATGCCACGCCGGGTGTGTTGCTCTGCGTGTCCGCGTTCGTGACCACGACGAGCGCGGATCCCGCCGTGCCTGCGGGGGTTGTCATGCTGATCTGCATGTCGCTGAGGATGGCGACGTTCGGCACTGCCGCGCCACCGAAGGTGACTTTCGCCCCCGGCGCGAAGTGCGCGCCGGTGATCGTGACGCTCGTGCCACCGGCTGCGGGGCCGGAGAGGGGCGAGACGCCGGAAACGGCGGGCGCGGGGTCCTGGTAGGTGAAGGTGCTCGCGCTCGTCGCGCCGCCGCCTCCAGTCGTCACGCTCAGATCGACCGCGCCCGCCGTGTGCGGCGGGGCGGTGACGACCAGTTGCGTATCGGTCTGCGCGGTGACGGCGGCAGGTGCGCCGCCGAGGGTGACGCGGCTCGCATCGAGGAGGTGCGCGCCCGCGATCGTGACGCTCGTGCCGCCGTCCGTCGGGCCGAGGTGGGGCGTGACACCGCTGATTGTCGGCGGCGGGACGATGTAGGTGAAGCCGCTCGCCTTCGTGCCGCTGCCGCCCGTCGTGGTCACGACCACGGTGACCGGCCCGGCGGCGTGCGCGGGCGTCGTCGCAGTGATCGTCGTCGCGCTCCCGACGCTGACTGCCGTCGCGCTCGCGCCGTCAAAGGTGACGGTCGCGCCCGCTGTGAAGCCCG
>JBBSII010000301.1:0-5921 GCA_038232175.1 Thermomicrobiales bacterium | reverse complement strand
CCGAGGCGGTGCGCGAGACGGGCGCGAACACGAGCATCATCTACGTCCCCGCCCCCGGCGCGCCGGACGCCATCGAGGAGGCGGTCGCGGCGGGCATCCCGCTCGTTATCTGCATCACAGAGGGCGTTGCCGTCACCGATATGGTGCGGACGTACGAGATCGTTAAGCGATCCGGCACGCGGCTGATTGGGCCGAACTGCCCCGGCCTCATCACCCCCGGCGAAGCGAAGGTCGGCATCATGCCCGGCTTCATCCACGCGCGGGGCCGCATCGGCCTCGTCTCCCGCTCCGGCACACTGACGTACGAGGTCGTCAACGCGCTGACGCAGGCAGGTCTCGGCCAGAGCACGGCGGTCGGCATCGGCGGCGACCCCGTCATCGGCACCTCGTTCACCGATGTCCTGCGCCTGTTCGAGGCGGACCCGGAGACTGACGCCGTCGTGATGATCGGCGAGATCGGCGGCACGGACGAGGAAGTCGCGGCGCACTACGTCAGGGAGCAGATGACGAAGCCCGTTGTCGGCTTCATCGCCGGTCAGTCGGCGCCCCCCGGCAAGCGGATGGGCCACGCGGGCGCGATCATCTCCGGCGGCACGGGCACGGCTGCGGAGAAGATGGCCGCGCTCGAGGCGGCGGGCATCCGCGTTGCCATCCGCCCCGGCGATGTCGCGGGTCTCGTCAAGCAGGCAATCGGCAAGGCGTAGGAGAGAGTGCTGAGTGCTGAGTGCTAAGTACTAAGTGCTAAGTGCTGAGTGACGCTCCCTTTCCCCACGAGGGCGGCGCCCGCGTTTCGTGACCGCATATCCGGCGTAGGAGGGTGGCGATATGTTTAAGGAACTGGATACCGTCGAACTCATCGCGCCGTCGCCGGGGACGAATGTAAAGGCGGGTAGGCAAGGCGCAGTTGTGATGGTGTACGGGGATCACGAGGCATAGAGGTTGAGTTCTACAACGCCGATTGGCGGTGGACGCCGGAGATGGACGTGCCCTACCCCGCTGTCCTGGTGACCGTCACACCGGACAAGGTGCGGCTTGTGCACCGTCACCGTGCATCGGCGACTCCTGCAACGCGCTGACATCTTCCTCACCCCCGGCCCCTCTCCATCGCCTGTAGATCGAGACAAGGAAAGGTCACGGCGGCGATGGAGAGGGGTGCCTCGCGGAAAGTCTTGCGGCTATCTATCGTAATCCGATTGTTCCGTATTCTCCCCCTCTCCATCGCGGTACGAAACTCATCTATTTCGTGCTCTATGGGCGATGGCTCCGTACGAGAGGGGGCCGGGGGTGAGGAATGGCGAAACCACGATTGCGCGATCTCAGCGTCACCGTCGGCACGCAACCGACGGGGCCGCACAACGCGATCACGGATGTGCCCGGCGTGCGCGTCGGGTATGCGACGGTGATCCACGGTGAGGGGCCGCTGCGCGTTGGTGACGGGCCAGCGCGGACAGGCGTGACGGCGATCCATCCGCACGAAGGCTCCGCATTCACGGCGATGACGCCTGCCTCCATCGCCGTGCTCAACGGCGCGGGCGAGATCACGGGCCGCTCGCAGGTGGATGAATACGGCCTGATCGAGACGCCCATCCTCATCACGAACACGCTCTCCATCGGCGCGGTGCACACGGGGTGCGTCGAATGGCTGACGGCGCACGAACCGTCGCTCGGCACGCGGGACTTCGTCATCCCCGTCGTCGCGGAGACGTTCGACGGCTTCCTGAATGATGTCGCGGGGCAGCACGTCACGCGCGAACACGTCTTCGCCGCGCTCGACAGCGCGACGGGTGGCCCGGTCGCGGAGGGGAATGTCGGCGGCGGCACGGGGATGACGCTCTTCGGCTTCAAGGGCGGCACCGGAACATCGTCCCGCGTGGTGGAAGTCGGCGGGCGACCATACACCGTCGGCGCGCTCGTGCAGGGGAATTTCGGGCGGCGCGAGGATTTGCTCGTCGATGGCGTGCCCGTGGGCCTGGAAATTACCGACCTGCTGCCCGAGCGCCGCACGCCGCCTACGGAGGAGCGGCGCGACGGCTCGATCATCGTCGTGATCGGCACCGACGCGCCCCTGACCGACCGGCAATTGGGCCGCCTCTGCCGCCGGGGAATGCTCGGCCTCGGTAGGGTCGGCGCGACGGCGACGCACAGCTCCGGCGACCTGCTGATCGCCTTCTCCAACGCGCTGGAGAACCGCGTTGACCGTTTCGAGGAGCGCGCCCTGCTGACGAGCGCCTTCCTCAACGACGCCCGGATCAACGACCTGTTTCAGGCAACCATCGAGGCGACGGCGGAGGCGGTGTTGAACGCCCTCATCGCGGCGGAGACGATGACGGGCCGCGACGGCAACGTGGCGCACGCCCTCCCGCACGACCGCCTGCGCGCGATCATGCGGAAGTATCGCTGTCTACATTGATGTACAGGGGACAACTTCTCGTCGAGCGCAGCGGTGCCATGAGCAAGTCTTTGCCGCAGATTCATTGACGGAGCGCGGGCAATACCTGCGCACCGAGCAACTGGATGCCGCGCGCATCGGTCAGGCCGTGCGGGGTGCCGAACTCGATGCGCGACGCGCCTGCGGCGAAGATGCTCTCCGCGTGCGCGACGACATCGGCGGGCGTCCCCGCAAAGGCGAAGGGGCGCAGCAGATCGTCGGAAATTAGCGTGGCTGCGGCGTGCCAGTCGCCCTGTTGGGCTGCCGTTTTCATCCGCGCCAGCAATTCGGGGTCAATCGCCACGGTCGGGTCGAGGCCCGCGACGGTTGGGAGATAGCGCGCGACCTCCTCCTTCGCCCGCTGTCGCGCCGCCGCACCGTCATCGTCCACGACCGTCACCGCGCCGAGCACGACGCCGACCGCGTCCACGTCCCGCTCCGCCCGTCGCGCGCCGACGGCGATCCGCTCGCGCATCACAGGAACCATCGCCGGATTAACGCAGCCACCGATCTTCACTTCGTCCGCGACCTCCCCCGCGAGCGCGGCGAGTTTCGGCCCCCAACTGCCGATCATCAGCGGCACGTCGGGCCGGAGCACGTCGTACTGGAAGATGTTGTGCGCGCTCAGGTGGAAGACGGCGCCATCGAACGCCTCCCGCTTCTTCGCCAGCAGGTGACGGACGACCGCGACCGCCTCGCGCATCGTCGCGAGGGGCCGCGTCTGCGCGATGCCGAGCGATTCCAGCCACGCCCCGCGCGACAGCCCGAGGTACGCCCGCCCGCCGGAGACCGCGTCGAGCAGCGCGATCTGCCCGGCGATCTCGACGGGATGGAGCGTGTACGGGTTGACGCTCGCGGGGCCAAGCCGGATGCGCGTCGTCGCCCGCGCCATCAGCAGCAGCGGCCCGATCGGCGGCTGGAACATCAAGTCCCCGTACACGCTCAGCGCGTCGAACCCATACGCCTCGACCGCGCACGCCAGCGCCACATACTCCGCCACCGTCTTGTTGCTCTGAAACGCGATGCTCACTTCCCTATGCCCGGTCACACGGACTCCTTTTTGAACCGCGAAGGCGCGAAGGGGAGAAAAGAAAGCAGGAATTCTTCTTTTTCTCCTCTCCCCTTCGCGTCCTTCGCGCCTTCGCGGTTCAACATCCCCTACGTCAGGTCGGCGGTGCGGAGGGTGCGGGGGGCGAGGCGTTCGATGCGCATGATGAGCCGCTCCTCCGGGTCGGGGCAGGCGACGAGGCTCTCCTGCGTCATCCAGTCGCCCGCCTGCGCCGCGCGCTGGTAGCCGGACAGGAGCGGCAGCACCGCACCGAGTGCGTAGAGGCAGAAGTGTTTGCCCGCCGGGATGCGGAGCCGGTTGCTCCCCGTCACCTCGAAGGAGTCACCCACCGCGAGGCCGCAGACCGACCGCCCCTCGATGGAGACGACCGTCACCCGCAGGTCGTAGAGCGTGAACGATGCGGTATCCATGCCAAGTGTTATCGCACCACTGTCAAGAAGCATGGAGCACTATGTCACGTTCTACGCGCTTTGCGCTCCCAATCTCAGTCCTCAGTCCTCAGTCCTTCCCCAGTGGTAGACTGTGCGCCGGTATACGAGGGAGGAGCAACGCGCGTGTCATTCTGGGCCGAAATGCGGTACTGCCCGAAGTGCGGGACGCCCTTCGCGACGGGCGGTTTCGAGCAAACGCCGTACCCGACGTGCGCCGCGTGCGGGTTCGTCTTTTATCGCGGCCCGGCGCTTGCGAGCGGATGCCTTGTGGTCGAGGATGGGCGGTTGCTGCTGGCGCGGCGCGGCATCGAGCCTTTCGGCGGCGCGTGGTACGTCCCGTCCGGCTTCGTGGACTACGGCGAGGACCCAGCAGAGGCGGCGGTGCGCGAACTGGCGGAAGAAACGGCACTCACCGTCCGCATTCTCGGTCTCTACGATGTGCTCCCGTGGCACGACGACCCGCGCAAGAACGGCGTGATGGTCTTCTACCGCGCGGAGCGCGTCGCGGGGGAGGCGAAGGCGGGCGACGACGCGATGGCGGTCGGCTGGTTCGCGCCGGACGACCTGCCGGAGGAGATCGTCTTCGAGGTTCACCGCGCTACGGTCGAGCGATGGCGGCGCGAAATGATCCAGGCCGAGGCCGCGCGCGATACATACTGAGAGTGAATGAAACAGGAGGCGTTTGTGGCAACCTACACCGTGATCGTTTACGAGGCCGAGAGCGGCGGCTATTACACCGAAGTCCCCGCCTTCGACACGGGCGCGGAGGGGGAGACGATCGAGACGGCGCTCGCCGAGACGCGGGACACGCTGACCGAGACGATCGCCGCGATGATCGAGCAGGGCGAGGTGATCCCCCCGCCCGATCACGGCGCCATCGCCGCCGTGGCGCAGATCGAGACGGATATCACGGTCGCGGACGCGGGCTGATGGCCCCCTCGGTGTTGCCCGATGCACCGGACGCCGCCATCGCGCGGATGCCAAAGGCGGAGTTGCACATCCATCTGGAAGGTTCCGTGCGCCCCGCAACGCTGCTCGCGCTGGCGCGACGTAACGGCGTCGCGCTCCCCGCTGCGAATGAGGTGGAATTGCGCGACTTTTACCGTTTCCGCGATTTCGACCACTTCCTCGCGGTGTACGACCTGATCTGCGACTGCGTCCAGACGCCGGACGACCTGACGCTGATGACGCACGAACTCGGCGCGGCGGCGGCGGAGCAGAACATCCGCTACATGGAGGTGACGTTCACGACCTGCGGGCGGCTGCGCCGGGGCTTCGCGCTCAATGACCAACTGGCGGGCATCCGTGCCGGGGCGCAGCAGGCGGAGCGTGACTTCGGCGTGCGGATGCAGTTCATCCCCGATGTCGTCGCCGAGAACACCGTGGCGGAGGCGTGGACGCTGGCGCGCTGGGCCATCGTGCAGCATGAGCGGGGGAACGGCGTCTGCGCCCTCGGCCTCGCGGGGAAGGAGGTGGGGCGCGACGCGGCGACGCTCGCGCCGGTCTTCGCCCACGTTCGCGACGCCGGGCTGCCTCGCGCGCTCCACGCCGGGGAGACGGTCGGGCCGGAGAGCATCTGGGAGGCGCTCACCGCGCTCCACGCGAGCCGCATCGGCCACGGCGTTCGCGTGATCGAGGACCCGAAGCTGCTGGAACTCCTCCACGCGATGCAAATCCCGCTGGAGATCTGCCCGACGAGCAACATCCGCCTCGGCCTCTACCCGGAGATGGCGGCGCACCCCGTCCGCCAACTCTGGGATGCGGGGCTGTATCTCACCATCAACACGGACGACCCGCCGATGTTCGGCACGACCCTCACGGACGAGTACCGCGCCCTCGCGATCGTCCACGGCTTCACGATGGACGAGTTGAAACGCCTCTCGCTGAACGCCGCGCGCGCCGCCTTCCTCCCCGCGAAGGAGAAGCAGGCGATGGTCGCGATGGTCGAGAACGAGTTTGCCGCGCTCGCGTAAATATCACCAGCAAAACCTAT
>JBBSII010000300.1:0-5925 GCA_038232175.1 Thermomicrobiales bacterium | reverse complement strand
TGGGAGGGCGCGGGAGGAACGAGGGGCGCGACGCGCTCCCAGAGTGCATCACTAACTTCCCAAGGCTTGGTGCGTGCCATGTATGACTCCTTTCCACAACGATTCACGCACCCAGTTTACCGGTTTCCGGATAAGCTCTAAATCCTCAAAGGATTTAAGCGCTGGTTTTGGTATTAATGCTTCGCTTCCGATTTTCCTTGCCATGTTCTTGGTTATAGCAGGCTGATCCAAAAACGACAATAACGCCTACACAAGTCACAAGAGATTTGAACCCATGCAACAGCCGACTCTCTTCGCGCTTGAGGTTGGATGAGAGGAGACGGCGCGACGTTTGACAGCCGTCACTGACGGTATGCGTGCAACATCATGTGGCCCAGTCCACTTGGTGTTCCTGATGTTTCGATTCCCCCGTTTGTAACGGGTTCAGGGGCAGGTACGCGAGCCGAAAAGCGATACGTTCTTGATCGAACGCCACATTGAGCGAGCAACGTAACTCTTTCATTGACACGGCAACGCATATACAATAACTACAATCGGGGAAGGAGCACGTCAGGTTGATAGAAGCTGAGAGTCATGCGCGACTGAAACGTGACATCGCGGAGCGGATCGCAGCGGATCGTGGCCTCCTCGATCAGCTTCGCGAGGAAATCCGCCCACTCCGAAATACCGTGCGCCGCATTCACGCACGAACAACAACATCCATTTCTCTTGTTGGCACGGATGGCGGGAATAATCGTATCCAGTTCGATCCATTCCTGATTCAGCTCATTCGTGTCGTGGATTCGAGCAACAATGAGTATTGCCTGGAGGCCATCGCGCCGACGACCAGTGTGGCGACGTTAAGTGCTCGGCAATTCGACGGCGACGGGATACCACAAACCCCGCTCGGTGCAATGATGCAGTACCTGGACGTGCGGGAACTGTCGGACCTCAGTCAGATGATTCGGAGCAATGAAGGGGGCCATCCGACAAGCGACAGTTGGGTTCAGGTGTATCGAGAACTCATGGAATGGGCGACGCTCTTCCAGATAGTTCGGACGGAGTCATTCGGCACTGATACGGTTATCATTTTCGACGGATTATTGCGGAGCGTCGTCTTTGCGAAGAACCTCTTCAAGCGATGCCTTCAAGGGATCGCCGAGGGAATCGCCCGCCATCGGGAAAGTCGCCGAAAAATTCACCTTGTTGGCGTCGCGAAGCACAGCAAAGTGCTCTCGCGCTATCGCCTGGCGATGCTGTTGGAGCATGTGCTCACGACGGATTACCCGGCATACGTCGAGATTTCGCAGGACATCGAAGACAAAGTGTATATCTGATCGGAATACGTGCGCGGCGATGATCGCGATCGAGAGCAAGGATTGAGGGACGGTGCGGCGATCGATACGTTCGTTGGCGGGAAGATGTTTCTTCGTGAAGTTCGGCAAAAGCCCGCGCGATCCCATCTGGCCGGTGGACATCTTTCTGCCGCAGGTTGGCGACGCGCCAGCAATTCTCGGATCGATGCTAGCCGATGCTGAGGCGGGCTTTCCCATACCGATGTATCCCCGGTGTCTGCAAAAAGCCCACGAGAACGCCGCACTCGTGGACTTCGATTTCGCTATTCTCCAGCACGAGATCATTGCCGGGATACGCGCGATGCTCGGGAACGAGGCACGGGCTTTCGATGCTTTCCGTCTCCAGGATCACGATCCGGCACTCGGGAGATATGAATAGAGGTGCGCGGTGCCATCCATGGAGTTGTTTCCGGACGAACAGGTGATAGGCGTGTTTCGCGGCTTCCGTGAAGGTGGCCTGGAGTTCCACGCCGATCTCATTCTCCCCTACCGCAATGAGTTCCAGAGCATCCCGATGCACGGCCAGTTCCTCCTCGTCCAGTTGGAAACGCCCTCCGAAGCGGTGCTCGGGCGCATCGCCTCGTTCTCTTCCGAGGGGAAGCTTTCGTCCGGTTCGGGAGAGGAGTTCAACATCCGGGCGATGCGTGAGAACCGGCAGGTACCCGAGGACTTGCGGGAACAGTACCTGAAATACAAGGTGAACATCCGTGTGCTCGGCGTGCTGCGCAACAACACGGCCGGGACGCTGACATTCGTTCCGTCGCACCGGCGCTTGCCCCATGTGGGCAGTTTGGTTGCTTTCCCATCCGGTGAGGTCCTGCGAGAGATCGCGGGACATAACGTGAAGGGCGCGGAAATCGGCCACTTCGCGCTCGGCGAGTACATCTACTCGGCGCAGAGCGATGCACTTGAAAAAGCGGAGTGGATGCAGATCAAGGACCCGGAAGTGCTCGTCAAGTTTCCGATCGAAAGCCTCGCGTCGCGGCGATCGTTCATCTTCGCACGCGCAGGGTTCGGGAAATCGAACCTCAACAAGCTGCTCTTCAGCAAACTCTACGCGACAACCCCGACCGTGACGAAGCGCGCCGGTCGCGAGGTCCCGGTGGGGACCGTTATTTTCGACCCGGACGGTGAGTATTTTTGGCCCGACGATAAAGGCCGCCCGGGTCTCTGCGATGTGCCCGCGCTGCAAGACAAACTCGTCGTATTCACATCGCGGAGGAACCCCAGCGCGTTCTATCAGTCGTTCGTCGCCGGTGGAATCAAGCTCGATATACGGCGACTGCGGGCGGCGGATGTGATCGCCATCGCCCTATCACCCGAACGGCAAGAGCAGCAGAACGTCAGGAAACTGAGGGGCCTCGACAAAGGGCGCTGGGAAAGACTCATTAATCTCATCGACGCGAACGGTAATCAAACGGACCTGAACGACGTTGCGCAAATCCTCGGATTGGAACTCAGGATGCAGGAGGCGGAAGCGCTTGCCGCCCGGGGAAACATGACCGCCATCGTTCACATGCTCCACGACAAGAGCAGCCAGTTGATGGATATGCTGATCGAGGCGCTGTCGCAGGGCAAACTCTGTGTCATCGACGTATCGCAGATGCGCGGTGGCCAGGCGCTTATCCTTTCCGGCCTAATTCTCCGGCGGATTTTCGACCGGAATCAGACGGAATTCACCGCCGCCGAGCCGAAGACCATACCAACCATCGCGGTCATTGAGGAGGCGCAATCCGTCCTCAACGAGAACGCCGTCGCTGCGGGACCATACATCGCATGGGTCAAGGAAGGTCGGAAGTATGACTTGGGAGTGGTCTTGGTCACGCAACAGCCCGGAAGCATCCCAATGGAAATTCTCAGCCAGGGGGACAACTGGTTCATCTTTCACCTCCTCTCCGCAGCCGACCCCAGGAACGTGCAAAGTGCAAATGCGCACTTCAGTGACGACATATTGAGCGCGTTGCTGAATGAGCCAATTCCAGGGCAAGGCGTGCTATGGAGCTCGGTCGCCGGGACGCCCTACCCCATTTCTATCCGCGCGTTGTCGTTCGAGAAGATGTTTCCGGTCCAGGATCCGTGCTACACGATGCCTGCCGCAGAGACGTTCGCGCGAGACCTGCGCGATCGGTTCGCAGGGACATTGCGAGAAACCGTCTCAGCCAATCGGGCACGCTCAAATGGGCACCGAGTCTCCCTGAACGGTTCGGAGGGAATGGCAGATGATGCGCCTCAGAGCGATCATCCAGAGTCTGAACCGGTCGATGTGCTGGCGGCGATGGAGGAACAGGCGATTGAAAGACTGCGGGGCGATGTCAACCTGATGCACAGAATCAGTCACGACGGACTCGCGTGGGGACATCTCAAGGCCTTCTTTATTTCGGCCCTTCCGCCGACCCTCGATGACCGCAGTTCGATCGCCTTCAGTCTCGTTCCCAAGGCGCTCAACCAAATGTTCGGCCCGCAACACGAAGGCTGGCATACCTTCAAGCGAGCAAGGACAGACGGTTCATCGAGCACCTACGTGCGATCAGGGAGTGCTAAGCAGTGATCCCCCGATTTCGGCGGCGACGCGGGCGTTGTTGAGGACGAGAGCGACATTTGCCGCCACGCTCCGCCCGCCTGTCCGCTCGCGCACCTGATCGAGCACAAAGGGTGTCCACGCCGCGCCGGTAATGCCGCGCCGGGTCGCCTCCGCGACGGCCTGCGCGGTGATCTCCTCGATGTACGCCGCGTCGAGGGCGTGCGCGGCGGGGATCGGCACGGCGACGACGAGGCCACCGCCCCCGAATGCCCAGTGCCGCGCGGCGACCGCCGCCACGTCCGCCGCCGTCTCGACGCGCGTCGGCACGACAAGGCCGCTGTCCGGCGTATAGAAGGCGGGGAAGCGGTCGGTGCCATAGCCGAGCACGGGCACACCCTGCGTTTCGAGGTACTCCAACGTCAGCGACAGATCGAGGATGCTCTTCGCCCCTGCGCAGACGACGCAGACCGGCGTGCGCGCTAGTTCCGTCAGGTCCGCCGAGATGTCCATTGTCGTCGCCGCGCCCCGGTGCACGCCGCCGATGCCGCCCGTCGCGAAGACGCGGATGCCCGCGTGGTGCGCGCAGAGCATCGTCCCCGCCACGGTCGTCGCGCCCAACTTCCCATTAGCGAGCGTCGCGGCGAGGTTGCGGCGGCTCACCTTCACCGCGTCCCGCTCCCGCGCGAACTGCTCGATCTGCCCCGTGTCCAGCCCGACGATCACCCGACCGTCCACTACACCGATCGTCGCGGGCACCGCGCCCGCCGCGCGCACCGCCTCCTCAACCTCCCGCGCGAGCCTGAGATTGTCCGGGTACGGGAACCCGTGCGCGATGATCGTCGATTCCAGCGCAACAACCGGCTCCCCCGCCGTCAGCGCCGCCCGTACATCATCGCGCACGTCCAACAAATCCTCGCTCCGCATCTATTCCCCCTTAATGCCGACAAATCGATTGAACCGCAAAGACGCAAAGGACGCAAAGAGAAACCGGGGAATGAACACAGAGTACGCAGAGGGCACGGAGGACACAGAGGGATCCCCTTGTATTTCTCTTCTCTGTGTACTCTGTGTGCTCCGTGCCCTCTGTGTTCAATCCCTCTTTGCGCCTTATGCGGTTCTCCCCGGTTTCGTCCCCTTCGATTTACCGCAGGCGGACGGGAGGGCGCGCACCTTCGCCCTGCACGACTGCGCCCGCGAGCCGCACCCCCGCCCACGCCGCGCGGCCCGCATCCCCATGACGGGTGTATTCCACGAGAAACGCCGCCGCGAGCGCGTCGCCCGCCCCGGTCGAATCGACCGCAGCGGCGGGCGCGGCGGCGCACCACTCGCCCTCGTCCGTGGCGACGAGCGCCCCCGCCGCGCCCCGCTTGACAACCGCGACCCGCGCCACCGCCCGCATTGCCGCAGCCGCCGCGTCGGACGTCCCGACCGCGAAGAGGGCTTGCGCCTCGTCGAGATTGGCGAAGAGCAGATCGGGTTGGAGGTCCGCGAGCAGCACGGCGAACCGCTCCAGCCCGTAGGCGCGCAACAGACTGACGGACGACAGATCGACGCTGATCGTCGCACCCGCCGACCGCGCCCGATGCACCGCGCCAACGGTCGTCACCGCGAGCATCCCTTCGAAGAGGGAGTACGCGGGGATATGCAGCGCGTCGCAGCCGTCCCACAGCATTTCCGGCAGATCATCCGGTCGGAGCGTCAGCGCGGCGGCGCGGTCCGTGACGAAGGTGCGCTCCCCCTCGGCGTCGATGAACGCCAAAATTGTCGCCGTCCGCCCGCGCCGTGGCCCGACGATCGTGACGCCCTCGCGGCGGAGATCGTCGCCCAGCCACGCGCCCCACGGGTCCGCCCCGACCGCGCCCACACACGTCACCCGCGCCCCACATCGCGCCGCCCAGACCGCGACATTCGCCGCCGAGCCACCGGGTAGAAACCGGATGCCACCCCGCGCGTCCGCCCCGCGCGTCAGCGCTTCCCCCGCCGCCGCGCGAATATCGACCGCGATGTCACCGATCGTTGCGAGTCGAACAGCACCCGTTACGTTGGTCATCTACTGAGAAGACGCGCTTT
>JBBSII010000299.1:0-5990 GCA_038232175.1 Thermomicrobiales bacterium | reverse complement strand
CGGCGTCAAGCTGATGGGCGCATTGAACGGCTGGGCATCGCCGAAGGATGTCATCCTGAAGTTGTGCAGCATCCTCACCGTGAAGGGCGGCACGAACGCGATCGTCGAGTTCTTCGGCGAGGGGTGCGTGACGATCTCCTGCACCGGCAAGGCGACGATCTGCAACATGGGCGCGGAGCACGGCGCGACGACCTCCCTCTTTCCCTTCGACGAGCGGATGGACCTTTACCTGCGCGGCACGGGCCGCGCCGCGCTGGCGGACCTCGCGAAGGCGAACCGCGATATGCTCGTCGCGGATCCGGAGATCGAGGCGGAGCCGGAGAAGTACTTCGACCGCGTCGTCGAGATTGACCTGACGACGCTGGAGCCGATGATCGTCGGCCCGCACACGCCGGACCTCGCGCGCTCACTCTCGGAGATTGCCGCCGCCGTCGAAACTGAGGGGTACCCGGACAGGCTCTCCGCCGCCCTCGTCGGCTCCTGCACGAACTCGTCGTACGAGGATATCTCCCGCGCCGCGAGTGTCGCGCAGCAGGCGATCGCGCACGGCGCGACGATGCGCACGAACTTCATGATTACCCCCGGCTCCGAGCAGGTGCGCGCCACCCTCGCGCGGGACGGCCAGCTCGATACGCTGGAGCAGATTGGCGGCAAGGTGCTCGCGAATGCCTGCGGCCCCTGCATCGGGCAGTGGCAGCGCGACGACCTGACGACCCTGCCGCTCGTCACCGCCGGTGAGGCGAATGTCGCGCAGCCGAAGCCGAAGAACTCGATTATCAACTCCTTCAACCGCAACTTCCCGCGCCGCAACGACGGCAACCCGGACACCTTCTCGTTCATCGCCAGCCCGGAGATCGTCATCGCCTACGGCCTCGCCGGTCGCCTCTCCTTCAACCCGCTGACGGACCCGCTGGTGGCCGACGACGGCAGTAGTTACATGCTCGAACCACCGGCGAAAGCGCCCGACCTCCCCGCCGAGGGCTTCGTGACGGACACCACCGGCTTCGTACCGCCCGCCGAGAATGGGCGCAACGTTGAGGTGAAGGTGAACCCGGAGAGCACGCGGCTCCAACTGCTGCAACCCTTCCCCGCGTGGAACGGCAAGGATTACCTGAACGCGCCCGTGCTCATCAAGGTGAAGGGCAAGTGCACGACGGATCACATCTCGCCCGCCGGGCCGTGGCTCCGCTTCCGCGGGCACCTCGACCACATCAGCGACAACATGTTCATCGGCGCGATCAACGCCTTCACGGGCGAGGCGGGCACGACCCGCAACGACCTGACGGGCGAGGAGAACGTCCCCGTGCCGCAGGTCGCGCGGGAGTACAAGGCGGTGGGGATGCCGTGGGTCGTCGTCGGCGACGAGAACTACGGCGAAGGCTCCAGCCGCGAGCACGCCGCGATGGAACCCCGCTTCCTCGGCGCGGCGGCAATCGTCGTCAAATCATTTGCGCGTATCCACGAGTCGAACCTGAAGAAGCAGGGCGTCCTGCCGCTCACCTTCGCGGACCCGCACGACTACGACAAGATCCGCGAGGATGACCGCGTGGACCTCTCCGAGATCGGCGACCTCGCGCCCAACGCACCGGTGATGCTGCGCGTCCGCCACAGCGACGGCACGAGCGACTTCGCCGAACTGCGCCACACGATGAACGAGGAGCAGATCGGCTGGTTCAAGGCTGGGAGCGCCCTCAACCTCCTTGCGCAGCGCACGAAGTAGTCGGCGATCGGTAGCCGGCTATGAGACAGAGTAGGTACCTGCGGCAGGTGCCCACTTTTCATCATTGGAGTTGTGCAAGGAAATCGGCAGGAGAGAAAATAGGGATGACCGCATCCTTATAGCGTTTCGGATTGCGCGTCGCAATGGCGTCGATGCCATGTATGGTGGCACTCGCAACATGTAGCGCGGCATTGAGATCAGTGAGCGGTAGGGCAAGTGCAGCCTGCAAAACCACACGATCAATCGGACAAATTTCGACTGCCGCGACTACTTCACGCATCTCTTGTCGCCAATATCCATTCAATCCCAGCCTGCCCGCAAATGCGGGGATGATGAACGCGACACATCGTCCCTCACTGCTCGCGTGAATGATCGCACGCGTCTCCTTCGCAAACGGGTTCCGCGCAAGCAGGAGATCGAGGATTAAGCCCGCATCTATGAGGACATGCATCGGGAATGCTCCGTTTTGAGGAGCAGCGAACGTTCCCGACCTTCCTCGAAATGGCAGCGAACGGCATCGCGCACGTTCTCATGCAGGCCAGGCATGTCATCCGCCTCCGTGAAGATCGAATGGCCGAGCGCGCGGGCGAGCCATCCGCCCTCCGACGCTTCTTCGACGAGAGAAATTACTTCGTTCACTCGTTAGATACTCCGCATATGTGCGTATCGTCACTGCCACAATCACTGTACTGCATTCCGCACTGCTTCGAGAGTCGCGCGGAAGAATCCAACAAAGAGATTTGTCCCTATCTATAGAACAGGAGTTCTGACGTACTCCATTTCAGTCGTCTCGCGGATTGAGTGAGGCGTCGAGTGATCCGCCTCGGGCGCGACTGTGTAAACTATGATGTACGAGCGCGTTGGAAAGCGGTTGGCGAGCGCTTCACGAGGTCGAGTATCGGTCGCCTCGGCCATCCACCACCGACACGCCGGACGAGACGGGTGGCACGAACGAACCCACCTCCTTCCCTCTCTTCCCGTGGCGGGGCTTTCCCGGCCCCGCTACTTTTTTCGCCCCTTGGGCAAAGGAGTATCCGTGATGCAGCAACGCGAGCAACCGATTGAAGGCGCCAACGGCAGCGAGGCGATCACCCCGACCCGCACGGGCGACGATGTGCCGACGAGCGTCGTCACGCCCACGGAAGCAAAGACGATGGGGATCGTGCCGTTCGCTTTCGGCGGCATCGCGCTGCTTGTCGCGATGATCGTCATGGTCAGTCTGTTCGCGTTGCGCTGAACGCGGCGAACAACGGCAAACGTGTGTCCGATTGGTACCGATAGTGAAAGGGTCCGCATCATGGCCAGCATCCAGGAAAAAGTAGACGCTGTCGCGCAGCAGCAGCCCGAAAAGGTCAGCCAGACCGCGTACTACTGCTACGTGGCGTCGCTCGTTTCGGTCGCGCTCTCGCTCGTACTCTGGTTCATCCCGTCGGATGATGAGGCGAAGAAGGCGCGCGGCGAGCGGCTGGCGATCTTTGTCGGGCTGTGGCCCCCGACGCTCGCGATCTTCGGCAAGGTGATCGAGGATCGTGGTCGCAAGGGCGCCAGCAATCGCTAATTGCACGCGGCGCATTGGGCGGGGTACGACTGAACATGAACAACTTAATCCGGTAATGGTTCGGTGGCACAGGTTTTCGGGTGCCCTTTGGGCGGCATGTGAGGTTCGCAGGTTGAAAACCTGCCCCACCCGATTACCGGATTAAGTTGTTCATGTTCAGTCGTACCCCGCTTTTGTTGTACCACCGTGAGGCCGTTATCAGATACACTCGCACGAGCGATGCCGAGGCGGGTCCCGGAGGCGTGCTGAACGCGGCCTTATTCGATGACGTAATTGTGTGCAGGCTCCTTGTGATCGTGGTCACGTTCGTGCGATGCTTGTCATGACCCGTCGGATAGTATGTAGCGGCACGTAGTATTTGGAAAAATGGAAGGGAGAGCAATGCCGATTCAAACCAAGGGTCTCAGTCATCTCGCGATCCGCGTGACGGACCTTGCCCGCTCCAAGCAGTTCTATTCCGAGACGCTCGGATTCCCGGTCGCGATGGAGTTCGGAGATGTCGTGCTCGTCAATGCCAACGGGCTGCTGCTCGGGATGCGCGGGGGCAACCCGGAAACCCCACCGGGCGATACGTTCAACCCGTTCCGGGTGGGTCTCGAACATGTCGCACTCGCCGTCGCCGACCCAGCGGAGTTGGAGGGAATGCAGCGGCAACTCGACGCGGCGGGGGTGCGCAACAACGGCGTGGAGGACGATACCACGACGGGCGGGCGGTACATCAGCTTCTACGACCCCGATGGCATCGCTTGGGAACTCTACTTCCTGCCGTCGCCGTAGCAGCATCCCCCGGCGCGCACCATATCGTCGCGCCCGCTCGTGTCGGATACAGTGTAGGCTATGTACAGTGGGCAATGTCGGCAATGAGCGAAGACGGGGCAGCACGGGTGAAACGAGAACTGACGGGGCAGGTGGCACGGGTGCTGGTCGGGCGGAACGCGGTGTCGCTCGTGACGACGCGGGAAACGACGATCCAGATAACGATGGAGGGCGTCGAGGGAGACAAGCACGCGGGATGGACACGGCTCGCGGACTCCCGGACGCCGTGGTACACGCGCGGCACAGTGATTCGCAATCAGCGTCAGGTATCGCTCGTCTCCGCCGAGGATTTGGAGCGGATGGCGGCGGCGCTGGGCCTGCCGTGCATCGAGCCGGAGTGGCTGGGCGCGAACATTGTCATGCGTGGCATCCCGGACTTCTCCCACCTCCCGCCGGGGGCGCGCTTCTTCTTCCCGAATGAGGCGGTGCTCGTCGCGACGGAGCAGAACTTCCCCTGCGTCTATCCGGGCCGGATCATTCAGGAGCAGTATCCCGACGTGCCCCGGCTGGCACAACGGTTCCCGAAAGAGGCCATCCACCTGCGCGGCATCGTCGCCGTCGTCGAACGCCCCGGCACAATCGCGGCGGGTGACGCCACGCGCATTGATGTCGCCGAGCAGGTGCGGTACGGAGTAGCGAGTAACGAGTAGCGAGTAACGAGCCATCTTGCCCTGACTACTCGTTACTCGCTACTTTTACGCCAGCGTCGGGTCCGGCGCCATCTCCGGGCGTCCGAGGGGCAGGCCGCTCGCGTCGAGCGCCTGCATCAGGTCGCCGATGATGTCGCGCGGGTGCTCGATGCCCGCCGAGAGGCGGAGCACTCCCGGCGTGATGCCCATGCGCTCCCGCTGCTTCGGCGCGACCTCCCGGTGCGAGGTCATCGCGGGGCAGGTAATCAGTGTGTAGACATCGCCGAGGCTCGTCGCGGGGACGCAGAGGGTCAGGGCGTCCATGAAGCGCATCACGTCCGCCTGCGCCGCGCCCGCTAACTCGAACGCCACCATCCCGCCCGCCCAGCCGGGCTTGAAGAGCCGCCGCGCCGTCTCGAATTGTGGATGCGAGGCCAAACCCGGGTGGACGACGCGCGCGATGCGGGGGTCGCGCTCAAGGGCGCGGGCGATCAGCCGCGCATTGAGCATCTGTCGCCGCAGCCGGAGCGAGAGGGTTTTGAGGCCACGCAGCACCATGTAGGCCTCGTTGGCGGCGAGATTCGGGCCGAGCGTCCGCACGAGTGGGATGAGGTTGTGCGCGTCGTCGCCCCGCCCAATCACGACGCCCGCGAGCGTGTCCGCGTGCCCGTTGAGGTACTTCGTCAGGCTGTGAACGATGAAATCGGCCCCGTGCACGAAGCCGGAGAGCATCGGCGGCGGCGTGAATGTGCCGTCCAGCACGACCCGCGCCCCGACCGCGTGCGCCGCACGGGCGACGGCGGGTACATCGGTGATCCGCAGGAGCGGGTTGGACATCGCCTCGATCAGCACAACACGCGGCTTCGTCGCGGCGATGGCGGCGGCGGTCGCCTCCGTGTCCGTCGTGTCCACGAACGTCGTCTCGACGCCGAGCGTGCCCATGACATTCATCAGCAGCGTGAACGTCGCGCCGTAGAGATCGCGTGCCGCGACGACCCGCTCCCCCGCACCGACGCCCGCCGCCAGCAGCGCGAGGTGCACCGCCGCCATGCCGGACGCGGTCGTGACGGCGACCTCGCCGCCTTCGAGATCGCGGAGCGCCTCTTCGAGCGCGGTGACCGTCGGGTTGCCGTACCGGGCGTAGACGTACCCGGTCTGCTCCCCCGCGAAGACGGCGTCCAACTCGGCGACCTCGTCGTACATGTAGGCGGCGGAGCGGTAGATCGGCGTGGAGACGGGTGTGAAGTTCGGCTTCGGCCCGCGCTCG
>JBBSII010000298.1:0-5992 GCA_038232175.1 Thermomicrobiales bacterium | reverse complement strand
GGGCGAGTCCCGGACAACGTTCGGGGACGCGTCTTCGCGACGCTTGATGTCGTCTGGGCGACCGGCGAGATCGCGAGTAGGCCCAGTGTTACGGAAGCTGTCACCAGCCGCAATCTGGCCTCACACCGGGAACCGCCCCATCACGCTGTTATATTCTGCCTGCGCCTCGCCGATCGCGAGACGCGAGTAGACCTCCAACGATTGCCGACTCGCATGTCCCGAGTACGGTTGGATCAGCGCGTCATCAATCCCCTGCTTCTTGAGCCACGTCAGCAGGAAATGCCGCAGTTGGTGCGGCGAGATGTTCCGTTCCAGTCCCGCAGCGTCGGCATAGCGCTCCAACATCCGCCGCACCCCCCGATCACTGTAGGGCTTCTTCCAGTTCGACTCGAACAGGTGCGTCGCTCCCTGTGTCCGCATCCGCTCGATCTGCAGCGCCAAGGTTTCCTTGAATCCATCGGGGAAAGGCACGACACGGTCCTTCTTTCCTTTGCCTGCGGTGATCCGGATTTGGCAGCGGTCAAGGTCCACGCTCGTGAGTCGGATGTTGACGAGCTCGCTGACCCGCACGCCGGTGTACAAGAGCGTCTTGATCAGCACCATATCGCCGACCTTCCGCGCCTGCCAGACCGCCTGGTAGTAGCGACGCAACTCTTCCTCACTCGGCACCGGGGGCAGTCGCTTCACTGTCCGTGGGCGCTCGACCGCCAACTCCGCGCGCAGGTAGCGGAAGATTTGCCTGAGGTACGCGTCATCGGGGTGCTCCATACGCAGTTGCCGCGCCAACTGCTGTGCTTTCGCGCGCGCGGGCGTCCGCTGCGGGCCCGTCTCCGCTGCGGTCTTCATCCCGTCGCCTCCTGCTCCTCGAGCGTCAGGCGCGCGGTCATGTCGAGACGGAAGATGCCATACGGGTTGACATGGGCATAGATCAGCGGCGTTAGGCCGCGCAAATCCTCCGGCATCATCCGCGCCCGCCATGTCGGCTCGGCGAGGACGCGCTGGATCATCAGCGTGTTGATCAGGACAAGCGCGTTCTGCACGAGGGTCATGCACAGGACGGAAATCTCCTGATCATCGAGGCGATTGGTCGCGATCTCGCCACCCTTGCCGTAATAGATGAAGCGGTTGGCGCTGTTCCAGTTTTCGACGACCTGCAGGCCCTCATGGACCTCGCGGCGGACCGTCTCATCGCGCAGGTAGCCGCACAGGAAGATGGTCTTGACCGCCTTGCCGAGTTCCGCGAGCGCGGCGTAGGTGGGATGCTGCACGCTGGCGCGCGTGAAGCGCCGCAGGATCGTCTCCGGCTCAGCCGTGCCGAGCCGCAGCGCCGTCGCGAACTTGACCATCTCATCGTATTGCTGGCGAATCAGCACCCAGTTGACCGGGCGGGTGAGCACCGGCTGGAGATGCGGGTAGGCCTCCTTCGGGCCCGGGAACGGCCGGTAGAGCTTCTGTGCGCGCAGACCCTTGAGGCGCGGCATGAGTTGGAAGCCGAGCAGGCGCGTGAAGGCGAAGGCCACCTCGCTCTGCCCGTGGGAGTCGACGAAGTTTTTCTCGACGCTCATGTCCGTGCAGTGGCGGAGCACCCCCTCGATCATCGCCGCGACCTCAGAGGAGGAGACGCTCTTCAGTTGCGAGTAGATGCAGGCCGATTTCTTCTCGACGTGCCAGTACACCATGATGCCCGGCCCTCGGTGGCGAATGCTCCATTCCGTCCGGAGGTTCTGATCCCACGCACTGAACTTCTTCGCATCCGAGGCACACGTCGTCGTCCCCTCGCCCCAGATCGCGTGGTTGCGCACCGCGAACAGGGCGTTGACCACCTCCGCGATCGCGGCCCGCAGATTATCGCGGGTGAGGTAGCGGCGTTGCACGTACCGCAGGTCGGCGTAACTCTCGCCATGTTCGCCGGCGGCGATCCGCTTGAGTCCCGTGTTTGTTCCCAGTCCGTAGAGGCACAGCAAGAGGCGCCGCTGCAACGTGTCGGAGTCGAGATGCTCACGACTGGCCACACTGGTGAAGGTCCGCGTGAAGCCGATACGGAGATCGGCCTCCTTGAGCATGTCCAGCAAGCCGGTCATCGGCCATCGCTGCCCGATCTCGCCCTTGAGCCGGGTCAGCGTAGGCGGTTCAGGCAAGGGATCGAGCGGTGAGGCCTTGATCCAGCCGCCGCCACGCGTCAGGATTTGCACGCCTGTATTACGCGGCATCGCCCGGTCAAGGGCCGCCAGTGCGGTCGCCAGTTCGTCCTGGAGGGCGGTGACAAACGTGTCGGCGTCGAGCGGTTGGTGCAGGGCCGCGTAGTACGCACTCCGCTGTGCGTCGAAGTCGGCGGGCAGATCCTCGTCGGGATTGCGATAGCGATCAGCGCCAACGACCCAGACCTCCTTGCACCGCAGTTTGTCCCGCAGGGTTTGCAGGACGCAGAGCTCATACGGGATGCGCTCGATGCGCGCTCGCCCCCGCGCATCTTGGCGGGCCACCGTGTCGAGCTGCCCGGGCGGGACGACACCATCGAGCGGCACGTCATCGGCCGGTGCATAGCAACGGCACTTCCGCGCGGAGTAACGTCGGAGGAGGGTGATGGCCCGGATGAGCGGCTGGTGCGCGGCATTGTTGGAGTGGAACTCCAGCACGTCAAGCAATCCGGGGAGCACGCGCCGGTAGTGCGACCGGTACGATGACCGCGCATGGGTCTGCACCTGCGACTGGTAGGCGGGGCCGCTGGCCTTGTACTCGCGCACGAGGTCGTGCAGCGTCTGCTCGCCGCCTGCGGCGGGGTAGACAACGTCGCGCACCAGGCCGTCGGGATGCGCCACCGCCGCCTCGGCGACGTGGTAGAGGATGTTCGGCTTGCCGGTCACGCGCTTGAAGTCGGTAAGAAACTCCCGCTCGACGCGCCGCTCGGCGGTCGCACCGATCTTATGGATCATCGCGATCAGCAGATCGAGCAGGCCGTCGGTGAGCTCGCGCTGGCGCTCGATACAGAGGGCCGCGACGAGTGTCGCCCGCACCGCGTCGGGATGGGCGCGCAAGGCGCTCGGGGGCTCAGCCGCGGCGCGTTGCCGGTACGCCTGTACCATGGTCGTCGCCATACCCGCGAAGAGATCGGGCGGCAAGTCCGCTTGGCGCAGTCGGCGCAACCGATCGATCTGCGTGCGCACGCTCTCCACACTGACCCGACCGGGATCGGCCTTGAGATCCAGCAAAGTCAGCCGACCGGGATCGCGGGCGGCCGTTTCCGGCGACGGTGCAGATTCTTCGTCTGGCGGGGCGGGTGTGAGCAGGGTGTCGATGCGCGCCAAACCCTCCGGCCCGATCCGTCCCAGCACTGCGCGATGGAGCCGGTCTTCGTACGTGCGCACGGCAGAGCGGATCAGGCGATCCACGCGGCCAGCCGACGGCGGCTCAATGTGACAGGTGCGGCAGCGCGCGCAGATGGCTGCCTGCAAGCGCTCCGGGCGGTGTTCGTGGGGTAACACTTCCTGCTCGAGCCAGTGCGCCAGATCGGCGGCGTCGCGTGTGGTCGCCGTGCGGAACCCCAATGCGTGGCGGACCTGTGCCCGGTGGAACTCGATGGTGCGACCGTCCCAGTCATACTGCGCATAGCGCTCGGGCGGCAGATCGAGTTGCCGCGCAACATGGACGATCGCTGCGGTCGGGACATCGCGCTTGTGCTGCGGGAAACGTCCCGCATATTGGAAGTGCTTGAGCAGCAACGCGAAGCCGAGGCGCGTGGCCGGGGCGCGATGAGCCAATAAGGCCTGATCGTCCGGGGAGAGCGTCCAATGCTCCGCGAGATCGTCCGCCGTCCACTGCCGCTTCATACGCTGCCACCTCTCCATCGGGATGCATGCGCGGAGGAATTCGCAAGTGCCGAGAATGAGAGAAATCGGCACTTCTCCGCACTATGGAGGGTGTACGTACTACGAGCGGGGTACGCAACGGGGGACAATTGGCGCGAAGTGCGATACCGGTTGAGCGAATCGGCACTTCACCCGCCACCGATACGCGCGTCAGATTGCGGCTGGTGACAGCTTCCGTAACACTGGGCCGAACGGTGTCCGCGCGATCGCTCGCGGCGGTGCGACCTCGCGCTCCGCTTCCTGCAACTCCTCGAACGCCGCCACCGCTTGCTCCTCGCCGTCGGCGGGTAGCCGCGCGATGATCGCCGCTAATACCCCCTGCTCGACAAACGCGCGCGTCGAGCCGCCCCACGTCACCGCGATGGCTCGCTCACTCGGGGGCTGTCCGGGGCGCAGTTTCTCGACCGCCTTCGCCTGCTGCCCGGCGCTGTATTCGAGCACTGCGACGAGCACAGCCGGATAGCCCATCGCCCCCGGGCGGGGATCGACGACGAGGGCGCGCTCGATGCGGGGGAAGGCGACGTAGAGCACCTCGGCGTCGCGGACGGCGCGCAGGAGGGTACGGACGGCGGGGGCGGGCACGTCGCCGGTCGGGTCGTTCGCCTTGCTGTCCCGAGCGAACCGGTTCTCCGTCATCCACGCTCTCCCTGCCGTGTCATTGTCGCCTTGCCATACTACCCGACGAGGCAAGCGGCCCGACGACGGCCTCGATCTCCCCGAACGTCAGCGTGATCGCCACCGCGCCGCCGGCGGCGAGATGGTCGGCGAGTGCCCGGTAGCGGCTGAACCCCCTCGGTGGCATTGGCTACTCCCCGCCCCGCCGATGACTGCCGACGAGAACCAGCAGCGTGACGAGGACGGCGGCGAGGATCAGGCCACCGACGATCGCACTGATCCAGCCGCGCCCCCCCGCGTGCAGGGTGAGGATCGTGACGGCAAGCGCGGCGAGATACAGGAAGGTCACCGGACCACGATTCCACGGCGACGGCAAGGGGCGGTGTCCCATCGCTCATCGCCTCCCTTCGTCATCGCATCCCTCGTCGGCATTGCCTACTCCGATGCCTGCTGTGCGCACTCAGCGCCCCCAGGAGCAACGTTAGCCCGTCGCCACGCCGAGCAGTTCTACGAGCACCGCGTGTCCCTCACGAAAGTCGTGACCGCCCTGCTCAAGAGTTTCGATCAGTTCATAGGCCAGCACCGCTTTCCCCTCTTCGTCATCGGGAGCAATCGCACCGTCCCAGCGCACGGTGCGCGTGATGCGCCGACCATCCGCCAACGCGAAGATACTCCGCACCCAGAGCGTCGTGGCGGGACGATCATTGCCGAGATGGGCGATATTCTGCATGACCGAGTATAGAACATGCAAGGCTTGGGCGATGGCAGCGCTCGCTCAGGCACAACTTCGGCACAGCTCAAAAAACGCTCCCTACAGCGTCACTTCGTTGAACTTCGCGCTATCCTTCTCTGGTAAGCAGAGGAGGCAGGATGGTCACAGAGTGCGGAATCAACGCGACAGTTACCCTCGACCAATGGTCTGACGTCTTCGCGGACCTCTATGCACGCATCGCTCGCCGCTTCACCCGGACCGAAGTGCGGGAACGCGTCCGGCGTTGCCTGATCGGTCTTCTTGGCAAGGTAGAGCGCAAGAACGGCTGGCAACTGGCCGAGGCGATCGGCGACGGGGCGAAAGGTGACAATCCCGGCGGCAGTGGCGCGACACGCACCCCAAGACGGTGAGGGCAGGGAAAACGGCCCGCTCAGCGCCCTGCTCCGCCGTTGTGCGGGCAGGGCCGGGGTGATCCAGCCTCGCCACCCTGTCAGGAAAGAGTCTTTGACGCATCACGCCGCCTGTCAGGAAATCGAGAAAGGAACGCTATACTGACGCGAAAGAGGCGGGCGGTCTGACATCAGGCTAGGGTAGACCCCAGCCTGACACGCTGCCGTGCTCCGTCGCTCGTGTTTCTTTGCATCGCCGCCTTGGCGTACGATTTTCTCCGTTTCGTGAGGTGACCCCAGGAAGCTCCACGCCGGGCGGTGCATAGGCTCCTTCGCTCTCAGGGTTGCGCGCCGGCGATTCACGCTTTGCTATACTCTTGATGCGCCTTGGGATGGTGCGGCGTGTCGCC
>JBBSII010000297.1:0-5994 GCA_038232175.1 Thermomicrobiales bacterium | reverse complement strand
TTCGCCTTAAAGAGTGCGTTGAGCGCGGGGTCGTTGATCTGTGGCAGGTAGCCGGGGATGGTGGTGATCTCCACCTGCGCGCCGACCGCTATCGCGCCTGCCTTGAGCGCCCGGTCCACCTTCTTCGCCGCCCGCAGCACCGACTCCATCGAGCGACCGCGCACGTACGTCTCCATCCGCACGTCGGACGGCACAACGTTCACGAGATCGCCGCCGCGCGTGATGATCGGGTGGACACGCACGCTGTCGTCGTCCGAGAAGGTCTCGCGGTTTGCGTGGATCGACATGAGGCCAACCATCGCCGCGTTGAGGGCATTGACGCCCTTGTCGGGGGATGCGCCCGCGTGGGCGGGGTGGCCAGTATAGCGGATCAGTTTGCCGACGAAGCCGTTGCTCGTGCCCGCGATGGTGAACTTCGCGGGGGAACGTTCCTGCGAGCCACTGTGCATCATGATCGAGATGTCCACATCGTCGAACTCACCGAGCGCGACGAGTTCGCTCTTACCGCCGAGGAATTCGAGTTTCCCCTGCTGCTTCAGGCGGGAACGGTAGTCGATCTCGACGTACTCCTCGGCGGGGACGGCGAGGAAGACAATCTTGCCGGAGAGATGCTCCACCGCGCCGCTCTCGACGATGCCGGTCGCGGCGGCGAGCATCCCCGCGATCTGGCAGTTGTGGCCGCAGCAGTGCGCCGCGCCAGTCTCCGGGTTCGCGTCCGGGTGATCGGAGACACGGATGCTGTCCAGTTCGCCGATGATGCAGACGGAAGGGCCGGGGCGCCCGGTGTCCAGCACCGCTTTGACGCCAGTGATGCCGAGTTCGGTGCGGTACGAGAGGCCGAGCCGGTCGAAGTACGCCGCGACGCGCTCGGCGGTGTGGAATTCCTTGAAGCCGAGTTCCGGGTCCGTGTAAATTGCGTCGCCGATGGCGTAGATCGCGTCGCGGTTTGCCTGGATAGCCGCCGTCACACGATCCTTCAACCCATTGAGTGTCTCGTTCGTCGTCCCGGTACGGCGCGTCAGGGTCATCGCGGGCCTCCTCTTCGTGGCAAGCATAGCGTCGTGCGTCTGCTGGTGGAGATATTCTCGCATGGGAAGGATGCGCGCGGCAATCGCTGCACCCGGTTCCTCCTTCCCTCGTTAGGGAAGGAGGCGAGGGGATTCGAGCCTCCCTACGGATGCGATGCGCATCCCGGCGCGATCCGCGTGAGCGTGAAGCAGGCGAGTTCGGGGCGGGCGGCGAAGCGAATCGGCCAGCGGGAGACGCCGAGGCCGCGGCTTACATAGAGCCGGTTGCCGCGCACGCGGAACCAGCCGCGCGGGTAGTCGGACTGCATCTCCGTGATCGGCCACTCGACCCAGTCCCATGTCCGCACGGGTGAGAGGCGGACCTGCGCGCCGTGTGTGTGCCCCGCGAGCGTCAACCCCGCCCAGTTGTCCGGGAAGCGGTCGATCACGTCCGGCTCGTGGACGAGCGCGATGCTCGGCCCCTTGCCCCGCATCCGCGCCACAATGCCGTCCACATCCGCTCCCGGCCCGCGCACGTCGTCATCGAAGCCGACGACGACCCCCGCGACGCCGTCGTGGACGAACGCGGTCAGGTCGTTGCGGAGCACGGTGATCCCTTGCCGCTCCAGCTCCTTGACGATCAAGTCCGCGCCGATCTTCCGCTGGAGATAGTCGTGGTTGCCGAGGATCGCGATGGTCGGGGCAGTTTGCGCGAGGGGCGCAAGGAAATCAAGCGGGCATGGTCGCCCGTCGTGCGAGTAGTCGCCCGTGAGCACGATCAAGTCCGGCTTGAGGGCGACCGTCCGCGCGACCGCGTCGTGCAACATGACGTACGGCGCGCCCGCGATGCCGAGGTGCAGGTCCGTCAGTTGCACGAGGCGCACGCCGTCCCACTCGGGCGGCAGGTCGCGCATCACGACGCGGTGCGCGGTCACGTCGAGCCAGCGCCGCTCGATGCTGCCAGCGTAGGCGATCAGTCCCGCGCCGATCCCGCCGACTATGAGCGCGCCCCGCCGCAGGGCCGTTTGTATCTCCATCAGTCGTTGTAATACCACGCACCCGCCGGGGGCGGGAGGGTGGAAAGGTCGCCGAGCGTCGGGAGCGTGCCATCGGTGAAGGGGCGCGCGGCGATCAGTTGCAGCCAGCATGAGTCGTGGAGGCAGGCGAGCGGCGCCAGCCCCGCGCGCTCGGCGAAGGTGCGCATCTCGGCCTCCGTGCTCCAACGGTTGTGATGCACGGGCCGCCGCCGCCCACGGTAGTGCTCCACTTCCGCGAGCCAGCGCTGCCAGCCATCCTCATTCTGGAGGTTCCACGTGTCGGCGTACATGACGCCACCCGGTTTGAGCACGCGCGTGACCTCGCGGATCGACTCCCAGACCTCCTGCTTGTCGATGTGGAAGTAGACGAGGTGGGCGTAGGCGCGGTCGAACAAGGCATCGGGGAAGGGAAGCGCGCCGTCGCCGGGGATGAGCGCGAACGCCGCGTTGTCGAGGTGGCGCATCCGCTCGGCGGCGCGGTCGAGCATCTTGCGGGAGACGTCCGCGCCGACCCAGCGGCGGACGCGGGGTGCGAGTTCGCGCCCGACCCGCGCGACGCCGGGGCCAAGATCGAGCACCATGTGAGACGGCTCGATGGCGAGGGCGGTCGTCAGCCGCTCCGCCATCTTCGCGCCGGTGCGCCGGAGGGTCGCCTCATCGGGAGAGCCATTGACCATGTGCGCAGCGTACGCCTCGTCCCCGGCGGCGAAATCCCAGACCTGCCGCATCGAGCGCGGGAACGGGTTGAGGTCGCCCCAGAGCCGGTGCCACGCATAGCGCGGGCGCCGCCAGAGCTCCTCCTCCCGGAACCGTTCGACGAGCGCGCGCGGCGTCCGCTCGTACCCCGTCAGGCTCTTGCGCCGCGTCGCGTCGCGCCGTGTGTCCGTGACCGTCATGCGTCCTCTCGTCCTCCATCCACCCACGAACCATACCGGGCAGTGGCGCATTGTAGCAGAGGTGACTTTGTCTTAACCCTGTGAACCCGTTGCCGCGTCCGCTCTTTCCCCGCACAATGCGCGTGTTCAGCCCCGCGCCATGCCGCCGAGCGCATCGAGAAGGGATGATCCGATGATGCACGAGCCACAACCGCCGAATGAATGGGTCAGCACCGGTGGATGCCGGGCCGATGGGTGATCTCTGGGAGCGGGTGCTCGATCTCGTCTTTCCGCCACGGTGCGCCGGGTGTGAGGGGCGCGGCACGCCGCTGTGCCCGCAGTGCGCTGCCGCAATCGACTATCTCGCACCGCCGCTGTGCCCAACGTGCGGTCGGCTTGTTGGGCAACCCGGTATCTGCCCGCGTTGCCGCGCCTACCCGCCCGCGCTCGATGGAGTGGCGGCGGCGGTCCGATTTGGGGGGCCGACACGCGCCTGCATCCACGCGCTGAAGTACGAGGGGCAACGGCGGTACGCATCGCTGCTCGCGGCGATGGCGCGCCCCGCCATCGCGACGCTGCCACCGGCGGATGCGCTCATCCCCGTGCCGTTGTTCCGGGCGCGGCAGCGGGCGCGCGGGTTCAATCAGTCGGAACTGATTGCGCGGCACCTCGCGAGTGACACGCTGCCCGTGATGGCGCACTGGCTCGCCCGCACGCGCGACACGCCGTCCCAGATGGGCAGCGACCGCGACCAGCGGTGCGCGAACGTCGTGGGGGCGTTCGCGTGCCCGGACGTGGCAGCGGTGCGCGGGCGGCGCGTTCTCCTTGTCGATGATGTGCTGACGACAGGCGCGACCCTCGATGCGTGCACCGTTGCGCTCCGGGCGGCGGGCGCGGTGACGGTGCATGCGCTGGTCATCGCGCGGGCGGAATGAACCGCGCCGCTTGCCCCACTCGTGTATCGTAGAGGGGAAGTGCGGCTGATCGGCGCGAAGTGAGGAGCGGAAGCGGGTGCTGGACGGGTGGCGACGGCGACGGGGCGATGCCGGCCAGAGCCTCGCGACGGCCACCGATGAAGCGTTGCTTGTTTTGGCGCAGAGCGGGGACGCGGACGCCTTCGAGACGCTCGTGCGGCGGTACATGCAGCCGCTCTACGCCTTCGCCACGCGCATCCTCGGCAGCGCGGACGACGCGGCAGATGTCGCGCAGCACACCTTCGTCCAGTGCTACAACACACTCCCGCGCCTCCGGTCCGACACTGCCCTCCGCCCATGGCTCTACCGCGTCGCCCGCAACCGCTGCCTCGATCTCCTGCGTCAGCGCAAGACGCTCCCCATCGACCGCCCGCGCCAGGACGAGGAGGAGTTGGACGCGCTCGCCACGATCGCGGACACCGGCCCGTCGCTCGAATCACTCGCGGAACGGCGCGATCTCCAGCGGTTGCTCGCGGATGCCATCGCCGCGCTGCCGCCGAAGTATCGCGAGGTCGTCGTGCTGCGCTACGAGGGTGAGCTGACCTTCGGCGAGATCGCGGAGACGCTCGGCATCCCGGAGAACAGCGCGAAGACGCTCTTCCAGCGCGCAAAAACGATGCTGCGGCTCTCGCTGCGCGCGTGGATGCGCGATGAGGGGGAGATATGAAGAAGTGTAAGAGGAATGTGAAACTTTCTGACACTTCGCCGCGTGTACGGTGTAGGAATGGTAGCAAGAAGGACAGAGAATCCAATGGCAGACGAACACTCCACAACCGACCACACCGACGGCACGCCGCCCGATGATCTCGACCGCCTCTTCGCGCGGCTCGCGTCGCCGATTGCCCCCGCGAACCTGACCGCGCGCATCCTCGCGCGGACGGTGGAGACCGCGCCTGCCGCCATCGCGGCGCGGCGGCGCGGTCGGGTCGCGCTCTGGGTGGCGTATGGCGTCTCGCTCTCGCTCGTGCTGCTGCTCTCGGTCATGTTGGGGCAGGCGCTCCACGCCTCCGGGACGCTCGATTACCTCTCCTTCGCGTTGCAGGACTTCGACCTCGCGCGGCAGTCCCCCGGCCTCTTCGGAAGCGCGGTCGTGGAGCACATGCCGTGGTGGAACCTCCTGCCGCTCGTCGGCGCGCTCGCGGTCTGGTTAGTGACGACGGTTGCGCTCCTGCGCCATCGCGCCGCGCCGCAGCCGCCGTCCGGCTTCACGCCGCACGCCGCGCAGGGGGCGGTTCGGTGAGGCGCTGGCTGCGGATCCTCTTCATCGCCGCCCCGGCGATCCTGCTCCTGCTCGGTGTGCCGGCAGGCGTGGCGCTCGCGCGTCGATCACCGCCCACTGGCCCCATCGTGATCGCGCCCGGTGCGCTCGGTGGCACCCCCGCGCCGGGTCGGACGCCCCAGCGCCCCCTTCCCGGTGGTGTCCCGTTCATTGGCCCCCGGCCGCTCTATGGCCCGCCCTTGCCCGCATCGTCGGCGCAAAGCGGAATCAATGGCACCATTACCCGCGTCCGTGCGGATCGGCTGGTGATCTACACCCGGTCGAAGAAAATCGCGGTCGTCTCGATCGACCCGCAAACGATGATTCGTCTGCGCGGCAAGGATGTGAAAATCGCCGACATCATGCCGGATGACAATGTGACGGTGCTCGGCCATCGGGACAGCGCGGGCGCGTTCCACGCCGAACTGATCCGCGTCACCCGCCCCGAACGCCCCGACCCACTCCCCGGTGGAGCGAAGTAATCAGGACGTTGAACCACAGAAGCACAGAGGACACAGAGGAAAACAAAAGGAAGAAGGGAATCCTCTTTGTTCTTCTCTCTTCTCTCTTCTCTGTGCCCTCTGTGCCTCTGTGGCCTACCCCAGGTGCCGCGCGAACCAGGCGAGGTGGCGGTCGAGGCGGTCGATGCGATGGTGCGGCTGGCCGTCGCGGGACATGCCGTGGCTCTCGTTCGGGTAGCGGACAAATTCGACGGACACACCGCGCGTGTGGAGCGCCATGTACATCTGCTCCGCCTGCTCCACCGAACAGCGATAGTCGTGCTCCTGATGCTCGATCATGAGCGGCGTCGTGATGTTGCCCGCGTAGGTGAGCGGTGAGAGG
>JBBSII010000296.1:0-5994 GCA_038232175.1 Thermomicrobiales bacterium | reverse complement strand
GTGGTGCGATGCGTCGGTCCGCGTCCTCGGCGCTATGGCCGCTGGCTGAAGGGGCCGTCCTTGTACATGATCCCCGCCAGGCTCGTGTCCACCGGCACGTACTTATACGTGTTCCCCGGCACCGGGCTCAGGAAGCCCGCCGCCGCCACCGCCGCCGGCGCGTCCGCCACGAAAGCGACCAGCACCGGCGCATAGGTCCAGTTGTCCGCCGGGTCCAGGCTGCCGATGTCCCGCCCAAGCGCCCGGTGCTCCGACTCGATGCAGGCGATCTGCGCCGCGATCTGCGCCAGCCGCGGCTCGCCCATCTCGGCGAACTCGCGGATCGCCGCCAGGAAGGCCGAGTCGAACACCCCCTCCAGCATCTGCTGCGTCGCGATGAACGTGCCCAGGTCGCTGAAGGTCCTCGCCCCTTGGGGGAAGCTGAAGGTGTCCGCCAGCGAGTCGCCCCCCTGGGCGGTGAAGAACTGCTGGTGGATCTGCTCCTCGACCAGCGCGGCCTGGATCTGCCCCTGCGCCTCCGGCCCGAGCCCGAGCGCGTCGGCGTTGTCGAGCCCGTTTTTGTAGAAGGTGACGGCGAGCTGCTCGGCGGTGCGGGCGACGGTGAAGATCGCCTTGATCTTGGCGGGATCGCCCGCGGCGGAGACGAGCGGGGCATCGAGGAGCGGCACGCCGGC
Source organism: Thermomicrobiales bacterium (assembly GCA_038232175.1). Taxonomy (GTDB): domain Bacteria; phylum Chloroflexota; class Chloroflexia; order Thermomicrobiales; family JALYUS01; genus JALYUS01. The sequence goes on along the minus strand of JBBSII010000296.1, from coordinate 5,320 downwards.
GAGGGTCAGGCCGGCGACGGCGCTTCCGGCGAGAAAGGTGCGCCGCGACGCCAGGTGCGACGCCGCTTTGGCGGCAAGGGTCCGGTCGGTGCTATCTGACATGTTCTCGACTCCTCTCGCGGCGCGGGTTCCGCGCCATGCTGATTATTCATTCGGTCTCGATCTCACCGCTGATTGTATCCAGACACTGGTCACGGCCCGGGACGGCTGACGCGACGCCCGGTGGCCGCCAGCGGCGCTACACCGGCGGGCCGGTCAGCGCGACGGTCGTCGTCGCGAGCACCGCCCGCGAGCCCGCGTCGAGGATGTTGACCGTCAGCGTCGCGTCATTGAAGGCTTCCTGGCCCCGGTCCTCCGCGAGGGTGAACGTCCCCGCGGCGCTCACCGGCGTCGGCGTGACGGCGGTGTTGGTCCCCTCGCTCGGGGAGACGAACTGGAGCAGGATCCTGCCGTTCGCCGCGAATCCGTTCCCGCTGATCGTCACCCGCCCCGCCCGCGGCGAGGGGTTCGGCGTCACCGTCACCCGCGCGCCCGGCGGGGGGGTGGCGGCGGCGACCGCCGCGGGCACCGCCGTAGCGAAGATCACCGGCGCCGCGTAGGCCGCGCCCTTCATCGCCGTCTTGATCGCCTCGCGCCGGGAGAGATCCCTGGCGAACACACTGTTGTCGTCGTTCACGCGCCGCACCTTCCACGTCGATCGATGGTCCGTTGCATCGCGCGCAAGATTACACGCGCGGCATACATCACGTCAAGGGAAGAACGAACGGGGGCGCCTTTGGTTGCGGCGTGGACGGCGATCGTGGCCGTGCGGCCGCGAAAGAGAGGGTCTTGGGTGAGCTTTATGCGGCCTGTCGCGGCACGGATATGGGACAAGCATCTCTCAAGTTTCGAGACTCCTTTCGAGGCTGACGAGTTTCGAAACCCATCTCAGAGTGCAGACGTAGAGGGTAGTAAGTAGATTGCCTAGAAATACCGGCCTCACAAAGGAGCCTTTTCGAAACAAGTGGGTAATGCCCTAAAGATAAAGGCCGGGAGGAACATTTCCCCTCGGCCACTCTGTCCAATGTCCGACTGTCCTCACGGAACGGACCGCCGGGTGCGGTCCCGCCCCTACGCCTCCCGCATCTCGGCGATCAGCAGCGTCACCCCCGCCTGCGCGAAGTTGCCCAGGTCGGCGGCCGTCGCCCGCCCCTCCGGCGAGCCGAGCGCCGCCTGCAGCGCTTCCATCGAGTCGAAGGCGAGGATCGCCATCTGGTGATAAGCCGACGGCGTGCCCTGCGCCGCCATGATCGGCCCGTCGCTGACCGTGATCCGCGCGCCGGGGATGGTCTTCGGGAGCGGGGTGTGCGTCTCGCGGTAGTACCGGTCGAAGGCAACCGGGTCGGTCGGGGTGTCGTAGAGCGCGATGGATCTCCTTGGTGTCCCGTGCGGCCATCATACACCGCACGCGGGCCGCCGTGGAAGCGACCGACGAGTATTCTCGGAAAGGTTCGTATTCGGGACGGTCGCGGGAGGATCTCAGCAGGCGTAGTTGCCGTCGTAGTCGCCGTCTAGGTACTGCACCAGCCACACCGGCCCGCCCGTGAAGCCGACGCCGCACTTCGTCGCCGCGTTCGCCTTGGTCGCCCCCGCGGTCCACACCGGCAGGCCGACCTGCCACTTCCCGGTGATCTCCTCCCACATCGCCGGCGTCGAGTAGATGCCCACCATGAAGTGGCGCTCCTCCTTGAGGTACCGCACCGCCCCCTCGATCACCGCCCGGTTGCGCCCGAGGTCCTCCTCCGCCCACGAGTTCTCCGTCTCGATGTCCAGCCACCACAGCTGCGCGACGAAGGTCGGCGCCTGCCGCGCCGCGTAGGTGTAGGCGCTCGACGCGGCGTTGTAGCCGTAGTTCAAGGCGTGGCACCGCTCGCCCTCGCGGCACGTCCCGTAGGGGCCGGTGTCGCCGTAGGGGGAGGTGGTGCCGAGGTCCTCGTTGAGGTTGAGGTAGACCGCCTCGGGCGACAGGGTGTGGGCGGCCCAGGCGTACTGGCTGGCGAAGCAGGGATTGTTGCGGAAGGCGTGGCCGCTCGTGACGCCGACGACGCCGAGGACGTAGGCATTGGTGCGCGGGTAGGCGCCGTCGCACTGGGGCCACGAGATGTCGTAGCCGGTGTTGCTGCTCGTGTAGATGCCTCCCGCCGCCGCGCCCGGCGCGAGTGCGGCCATAACCGTGAGTGTGGCGACGATCGCCATGCCCGCTTTCGCCATTCCCCTGATCCGTGTCATTCCTGTGTCCTCCCGTCGAGACGATTCGCTCTACCACAGCGACGCGGTTCCATCCGGGCACGTCCTTCAACCGTACGGACGTGCCGCTGGGACCACCCCGTTACTTCGGTATTTCACTGTACAGACCGTAATTTGTATCCATACGGAAAACTTATCACATCACAAGCGCAGTGACAAGCGGACGTGCGCAGTTGCCAAATCACACGGTGAGGGGAGCGCAGCGGGGATGAACCGCGCACGCTCCACCGATAACGAGTGCATCGTTTTCTCGTCGCGACCCCACGTGTGCAACGGCGCCGCCCTGCTCGCTCGCGTCGCCGCCGACGTACGGTGGGAGCGGGGTGCGTGCAGCGGCCATGGAACACATTCTGCGACCGCGTCGTTCCATCAATACCGGTTCGCTCGCTAACTACGGGAGGTCTCCATGTCCCCACGAACGTCCCTCAGCCTGCTGATCATCGGCGTTGTCGTCCTCGTCAATGCCGGGAGCATCCAGGCAGCGCAGGATTTCGCCTCGCCGCTCTTCGCCCAGCGCTGGCAGCAGGACGAGCGAGTCGTGCCCAACTTCTGGGGGCCGCTCGCCGTTGCGCATCCCGGCCAGGACGAACCGTATGGCGGCGGCGACGTCTGCCGTCCGCCGCGCCAATGTCCTGCGGTCTTCCCCGACAATCCCGGCGTCGGTCATCGCCTCGTGCAGTATTTCGACAAGGGGCGCATGGAACTCAGCCAAGGAGCGCAAGGTGCCATCGTCACCTCCGGCCTGCTCGTGCACGAGCTGATCACCGGCCAACTGCAACGCGGGGACGCGCAGTTTCAGGCGCTCGCGCCCGCCGCAATCCCCGTCGCCGGGGATAGCACCAATACCTTCCCCCTCTATCGCGATCTCGGTAGTCGGCCCGCGGCGAGCACCATGGCCCCTGTTGGGACACCGGTGACCTTGCTCTTGACTGCGCAAGGCAGCAGCACGACTCCCCAGCCACCAGATGACCAAACCGTCATGTCGCTCATCGACACTCAAACCGGCCATGGGTTGCCCAACGCCTTCGCGGACTTCCGCAGCCGCGTCGGTGTGCAGAACGTCGGGCTCGCGCTCACCGATCCCTTCTGGGCGGACGTTCAGGTCGCGGGAACGAGCCGACGCATCCTGATCCAGGCCTTCGAGCGCCGCGTGCTGACGTACAACCCGGCCAATCCCGCACCGTTCCAGGTCGAGTTCGGCAATGTCGGCCAGCAGTATTACCGGTGGCGCTACGGGACGACGGCGCCTGCCGCGCCGCCTGCGACCGATACCGTCTCCCCGCCCATCGCTCCGCAGCCACCGGGCGGGGCGCGGCTGGTGACGCTCGCCGACAACGGCCAGACGATCGCGCTCTTCCGCGGCACGTCGTTCGTCCTTTCGCTCGGGAGGGACCTCGACTGGCAAGCACAGATTGCCGACGAGGCGATTGTGAGTCGCGATCAGACTGCCACGCCACCGGCAGACAGCCAGGGCGTCTACATCGCCAAGCAGGAAGGACAAACAACGCTCACGGCAACAGGCAATCCCCAGTGTTATACCGCCGTGCCGCGCTGCCTCGCACCGTCCCGGAGCTTTCGGATAACCGTTGTGGTCAAGCAGATACCGCTCCCGGTGCCAGGGGCGCCCTGAGGGGAGAGTATCGCCAATCGACCCCTCCCTGACGCGTTTGGGCAGAGGATCGGATAGCTGCCGCTCTTGGAGCGGGAAAGGGGGATCGCCACCGTGGAGCCGGTCGTGTTGTTGTGGAGCGGGGGCAAGGATAGCGCCCTCGCACTGTATGAGCTCCGCAGGGCCGGGGAGTACGAGGTGGCCGCCCTGCTGACGACGGTGACCGAGGGGTACGATCGCGTGAGTATGCACGGTGTCAGACGCGCCTTGCTTGAGCGTCAGGCGGCCTCGGTCGGGCTGCCGCTCGCGCAGGTGTCCATCCCGCGGGACTGCTCCAACGCGGAGTACGTTGCCAGGATGGCGAGCGCATGCGCGGCGCTGAAGGGCATCGGCCTCCACACAGCGGCCTCCGGCGATCTCTTCCTGGAGGACGTGAGGCGGTATCGGGAGGGACAGCTCGCGGAGGCCGGTATGGGGGGCGTGTTCCCGCTCTGAGGAAGGGATCCCGCGCCGCTCGCCCGCACGTTCGTCGCGGCGGGGTTCGCGGCGGTGACCGTATGTGTCGAGTCGCGGTCCCTCGGTGAGGAGTGAGTGGGGAGGGCCTTCGACGGGCCGTTCCTCGCCGATCTGCCACCCGGCGTCGATCCCTGCGGGGAGAACGGGGAGTTCCACACCTTCGTGTACGACGGCCCGATTTTCAAGGAGCGCATCGCGTGGACTCGTGGGCACGTTGTTCTGCGGGATGACCGTTTCTATTATTGCGATCTGCTCCCGGAATAACCCCAATGTCGGTCCTGGACTTAGCCACAACTGTCTTCCGGTATTTGTGCAGTCGCCGGACTCTGCCCGCGTTTTGGTGAACGAGCCACACACCATGTGTCGGAGTCGAAGAGTCACCCCAACATCTGTAGTAATCGTCTCAAAACCCTGATCGTGGCGTCCGTCCGCTCGCCTCTGCTACCATGCCGGTCATCGACACGGTAGCGAGCGAGCCGACGCATGGGCAGCGGTCGTGGCGTCGCGGCGATCGCGCCCGGCGAAGCGTACAGGCGATGGTGGCGCGGATCGGCCGCCACGTGCGGGAGGGGGAGCGCGGTGAACAACGGCGAGGTGATCTATGGCGCGACGATGCTCCCGCTCGGCATTCGCTCGCGCTTCGTGGACAACAACAACGGTATCGCGATGCACGTGCTCGAGGCCGGGTTCGAGGGAGCGGGTCGGCCCTGCGTCGTGCTGTTGCACGGGTTCCCGGAGCTGGCCTACAGCTGGCGGAAGGTCATGCTACCGCTGGCCGAGGCGGGGTTCCACGTCGTGGCGCCCGACCAGCGTGGCTACGGGCGCAGCGGCGGCACGGACGTCGCTTTCGACGACGACCTGCGGCCATTCAGCCTGCTCAACCGCGTGCGCGACACGCTCGGGCTGGTC
>JBBSII010000295.1:0-5999 GCA_038232175.1 Thermomicrobiales bacterium | reverse complement strand
GGCCGCGCGCTCCCCAAGGCGACCTCGCTCTACAACGCCGCCGCGCAAATCTTCTCGTCGATTGGCACGGCGGTAGTGACGACGATCCTCGTGCAGCGGACGACGCGGCACGCATCCGACCTTGTGCAGAGCGCGCTCGCATCCGGCGCGCGTCCACCGGCCAACCTCGCCCTCATCGCCGGGACAGCGGCGGTGAGCGATGTGTTCAAACTGTTGACCGTTGGCACGCTTATCGCTGGCGCCATTGCCCTGCTGCTGCCGCGCCAGAGCCTGAAGCGCATCAATCAGCAGGGTGCGCAGGCGGCGAATGCCGGTGGGCCTCCAGCACCCGATGGGCGCGCACCGGTTACTGCCCCGGTGGGCACGGCGACGGGCACGGAGCGTGCCCCGGCCTTCGCGGCTCCCGCGCCATCCAACGACGCACCGACGTACGGGCGCAGGGACAATTCACGACCGTAACACCGCTGATTTCCTCACCCCAATCCCTTCCCTCGGCGCGTCAACGCCTGCGCCAGCAGCGAGCCGCCGAGCGCGATCAGCATGAGGACGAGGGCGAGCGCGGCGGCGGGCGAGATGATGCCGCTCTCCAGCAGATTGAAGACGGCGACGCCGACCGTCTCGTTCCCGGCGGAATAGAGCAGCGCGGAGACGGTCAGTTCCGCGAGGCAGGGGACGAAGACGAAGAGCCACCCGCCGAGCAGCGCGGGCCGGATGAGCGGGAGGACGGTGTCCCGCTGCGCCTGCCACCACGACGCGCCGCTCACCCGCGCGGCGGCGGGCAGCGTCTCGGAGACGCCGCGCAACGCCGCGCTCGCCGTGCTGATGCCGAATGTGAGGAACCGCGCCAGATACGCGACGAGGATGATGCCGAGCGTGTTGTAGAGCCGCAGGCCGAAGACTGGCCGGGCGAACGCGAGGATGAACGCGAGCGCGAGCACCGTCCCCGGCACGGCGTAGGGGATCGTCGCCAGCACCTCCATTGCACCGCTGCCGGGGACGCGCGTGCGGAGCCGGAAGTAGGCCAGCGCGCCGCCGATCAGCGAGATCACCGTCGCGCAGAGCGCGGCGAGGATCAGGCTGTTGCGGAGCGCGCGCTGCGTGGCGGCGGTCTCGATGAAGGCGACGTGGAAGTTGTGCAGCGTCAGGTTGTGCGGCGTCGGCGCGAACCCCGCCACGCGGGTCAGCGCGGCGAGGGCAATCGCGACGAGCGGCGCGACGAGCACGCCGACCGCGAAGACGCCCGCCAGCGCCGTCACGGGGGCACGCCACACGCCGAGGGGCAGCCGGTCCACCGCTCGCCCCTGCGCGCCGGTGATGCTGTACTGCCGGTTCCTGAGTAACCGCCGCTGCGCCCGCAGCGCGACGCCCGCGACCACGATCAGCAGCATCGACATCGCGGCGGCGTACGCGAGGTTGTTGCGCGTGTCGTAGTCGAGCGCAACCTGGTAGATGCGCGTCGTCAGGACGTAGTACCGCGCCTGAATGCCCATCACCGCCGCGATGCCGAAGTCCGCGATGCAGGTCACGAAGACGAGGAACATCCCCGCGAGGACGGCGGGGGCGAGCAGCGGCAGGCTAACATCGCGGAAGACGCGGCGCGACGACGCCCCCGCCACCCGCGCGGCGTCCTCCAATACCGGCTGGAAGCGGTCCAGCGCGGCGGCGACCGGCAGGTAGACGAGCGAGTAGTGGTGCAGCACGAGCAGGAAGACGATCCCGCCGGGGCCGTACGGGCGAAAGAGCGGGTCGCTCGACCCCGCGAGGTGTTTGTACGCCTGGTTGAAGTAGCCGACCGGCCCGATGATCTGCAACCATGCGATCGCGCCGATGAACGACGGCACGTAGAAGGGCAGCGCGAAGACCAGCCGGAAGAAACGCGCCGCCGGGAGGTCCGTGCGCGTCACCAGCCACGCGAGCGCGACGCCGAGCGCGGTGGCGATGATCGTCGCGACGATGCCGACCGCCAGCGTGTGCGCGAGCGCGACGCGCGTCCGCGCATTAGTCAGGAGATCATGGTACGGCGCGAATGTCGTTTCGCCCGTCGTGCCGACGTGGAACGACCGCCAGATGAGCCGGTAGGCCGGGTACAGCACCACGAACCCGACGACGAGCACGAGAAGGAGATAGACGCCCGTCTCCGCGCGGAACAGGCCCCGGCCCCGCTCCCGCCACATGGCGACGCGCGGTTGTCGGCCCTCCCCCGATGTGTGAGACCCAACGAAACCAGGAATGATCTCCGGCGACTGCACCCTATGCCCCGAAGATGTCCGTAAACTGCTTCTTCGCGTCCGCGATCTGCTTCGCGACCACCGACGCATCAACTGGGAACTCCTTGATCTCCTTCGGCACGCCCGTCGGCGCGGGGACGGACGCGAGCAGCGGGATGTAGTTCTGCGACGCGACAAGCATCTGCCCCTCCGGCGAGAGCACAAAGTCCACGAACGCCTTCGCCGCGTCGAGGTTCTTTGTCCCCGCGACGACGGCGATTGGCTCCGTGACCGGGATCGCGCCGTCGGTGGGGTAGATCATCTCGACGGGCGAACCCTTCGCCTTCGCCGCGCGCACGCCGTTGTCCGTCACGATGCCGACGGGCTGCTCGCCGCTGATTATTTTCGCGAGCGCATCGCCGTTCGCCTGCACGACCGCGATGCCGTTCTTCTGCAACCCCTTGAGGTAGTCGGCGCCGTACTCCTTGCTGTTGAGGAAGACGGTGTAGTTGAGCGCAGCGGCCCCGGAATACTGCGGGCTGGGCGTGACGAGTTTCCCCTTGTATTCCGGCTTGACCAAATCCTTCCATGTGGCGGGTTTCGGCAGGTTCGCTGTGGTATTGACGGCGATGCCGCTGTTAATGATCTTCGTGCCGGTGTAGTACCCCTCCGCCTCGACGAACTGCTTGTCGATTGCGCCCGCGAGCGGCGACGTGTACGGCTGGAGGAATTTGTCCGCCTTAAGGTTCTCCATCGTCGGGGCGTCCGCGATCAGCAGGACGTCCGCCTGCACGCTCTTCGCCTCCTGCTCGGCGCGCAGTTTCGCGATCACCTTCTCCGTGCCGTCGCGGTAGATCGTGACAGCGATGTTCGGGTACTTCTTGTTGAACGCCGCCTTGAGGCCGTCTACGTCCGCCTGCACCGATGAGGTGTAGAGCGTCATCTTGCCGGAGAGGTTCGACGACGCCGCACCCGAGGAACCGACGGGCGCTGCCGTCCCGCTCGTGCTCGCCGCGACGGCGGGGGTGGAGGCTGCGCCCGTCACCGTGCCGGCAGGCGCAACCGTGCTCGCGACCGTCGTTGCCGCGCCGCTCGTCGCTGTCGGGGCGACCGCGACGGCGGTGCCACTCGTGCTGGCGGCGGTCGCGGGGGTGGACGCCGCGCTCGTCGTCACAGCGCGCGGCGTCTCCGTCGCCTTCGAGCCGCCGCACGCCGCGAGGATCGCCGCCGCCGCGCTGCCCGCACTGCCACCGAGAAAGACCCGCCGTGAAAGGCACTGGACCATCGTGTTCACTCCTTATATTCGTCACCGTTCGTCAACCAATGCTACAGCATAGTTGATGATCGCACCAAATGATAATGGGCGTGTGAACAGGGGGTATGCAACGTCACCCGCCGGGGAATCCTAACCCCCGGCCCCTTCCGTCCTTCAGCGTGGGAAGGGGTGACTCACTCTGAATGCCGTGCTGTTCGCCCAACATCTGGATTGCACTGAGGCTCACTCCCCCTTCCCACGCCGAGGAACGGAAGGGGGTTGGGGGGTTAGGATTCCCCGGCGGGTGCGTCGGGAACGATCCGTCGCGTATACTGGCCTGATGGAAGTGCACGAACCAGTCCACGCGCCGCATCCCGTCCCGCTCGCCTGCCCGCGCTGCGGCAGCGGCGACCTCACGCGGGACGGCGCGCGCACCCGAATGAGTACGTCTGCGCGCACTGCCGGACGCGCTCGCGCCTGATGCCGCAGCGCAACCAATTGCTACTGCTTGGCTGGGTCTGCGCGGAGTGCGGCCACGACAACGAGCGCGGCAACCGCTTCTGCACCGGGTGCGGCACGCCGCTAACCAAGCCCTGCCCGAGTTGCGGCGCGACGATGCGCATCGAAGACCGGTACTGCAACACCTGCGGCAAGAGCCGCCCGGAGATCGTCGCGGAGTGGTACCGCGCGGGCAAGAATGCGTTCGACGCGAACCGACCGTGGGAGGCGATCCCGCCTTTGCAACGGCTGGCGCACCTCGACCCGAACTACGGCGATGTGCAACGCCTGCTGGAGCGGGCGCGGCAGCAACTCGTCACACGCCCCGCACCGGTGCCGGTAGAAACGCCCTCCCCCGCCGCGCTTGCGGTGCGCGAGGCCGTCGCGGGGCTGAAGCAAGGGAAGAATCGCCGTCAGACCGCGCGCCGCCTGATGGTCGTCACCGTCGCCGCGCTGATGGCGATGGTTGGCGCCTCCATCCTCGTCGCGCTGCTGCTCAGGTCGGTAGCGTTCGGTGTGCTCTTCTTCTGCTTCCTCTGCGCGCTGATCGGCGCGAACATCTGGATCGCCTTCCACAATCTCTGATGTCTCTCCCATCATCGAGAAGCGCTCCGGTGGCGTGCCTTGCCGCCCAATGAACCACATGCATAGAATCAAAATCACGCAATAGAGGTGTTATTGTTGATTTTATCAATGGTTAGCTGAATAATATTGACACACCGAGGTGGGTGCGTTAGTCTTGGAGTATCGGCCCGCGTTGCCGACACGAATGATGTGATGCATCTCTCCAACGATGCACCAGATGGGTCATAAGGGAAGCAAGGATGCGCACAGCGGAAACCCCGATACATACCACCTCAAGGGCGAACCGCACGCCAATTATTGCCTTGCTCGCCGCGAACGTGGTCTCGCTCGTCGGCAGCATGTTGACGCTGATCGCGCTGCCGTGGTTCGTCCTCCAGACGACGGGGAGCGCGACGAAGACGGGGCTAACGGGGTTCTTCGTCGCGCTGCCCGCCTTTGTCGCGGGGGTGTTCGGCGGCACAATCGTGGACCAGCTCGGCTACAAGCGTGCGAGCGTCATCGCCGATGTCGTGAGCGGGGTCGGCGTCGCGCTCGTGCCACTGCTCTACCACACTATCGGCCTCGCCTTCTGGCAGTTGCTCGCGCTCGTCTTCCTCGGCAACCTACTGGCTATCCCCGGCCTGACTGCCCGCCGCGCCCTGCTGCCGGAACTCGCGGGGCTGGCGCGCTGGCGGCTCGAACAGATCAACGCCTCGTTCGAGGGCATTCAGTACGTCTCGCTGCTACTCGGCCCGCCCATCGCGGGGCTGCTGATCGCCGTGCTCGGCGCGAACAATGTCCTCTGGCTGGATGCCGCGTCGTTCGCCGTCTCGGCGCTCGTAGTGGGCGCATTCATCCCCGCCGCACTCACTGGCATGAAGCGGGCAGCGAAGGGACGATACCGCGACGAACTGATGGCGGGGCTGCGCTTTCTGCGGAACGACCGACTCCTGCTCGCCCTCGCGGTCGGCCTCGCGCTGACGAACTTCCTCGGCGGGCCGTTCTTTGGCGTCGTGCTCCCGGTCTTCGCGAAGCGCACCTATGACAGCGCAATGGCGCTCGGCGTGATGGTCGCGGCGATTGGCGCGGGCCAGATTGTTGGCGCGGCGATCTACGGCGCGATCGGCCACCGGCTGCCCCGCCGCGCGCTCTGGATCACGGCATTCATCGCCTGGCCGTTCAGTTTTCTCGTTCTCGTACTCACCACGTCGCTGCCGGTAATCGCGGTGGTGTTCGCGCTGACAAGCATCGTCGCCGGGCCGACGAACCCGCTGCTCGTCACGATCCGGCACGAGCGCATCCCCGTGGGGCTGCGCGGGCGCGTCTTCAGCACCTTCTCCGCGATCAGCCAGGTCGCGCAGCCGCTCGGTCTCCTCCTCGTCGGGACGCTGCTCGACCGGATTGGCCTCCCGACGACGGTGATCGCGCTGATGCTCATCGAAGTGGCGCTCGGCATCGGCATGATCTTCGTCCCG
>JBBSII010000294.1:0-6015 GCA_038232175.1 Thermomicrobiales bacterium | reverse complement strand
GCGGGGCAACCCGTACGAGAACGCGCAGGCGGAGAGTTTCTTCAAGACGCTGAAGCGGGAGGAGGTCTATCTGAAGGACTATCGAACATTCGAAGACGCACTGATGAATCTCGAACCGTTCATCGAAGAAGTGTATAACACGAAGCGGCTGCATTCGAGCCTGGGGTATCGGCCACCGGCCGAGTTCGAGGCGGCATGGGCACTGACGGGGAAAGGTTGACTTGCCCACTGGTCTGGTACCAGGGGTTCACTCCACACAAACCCTCTCTATGGGCCTGTCCCCATGATGGGGCCGACGCAAAGAAGGCACTATCCGATTCTTGCGCTTCAAAGCAGGTGTCCCGATGACCTGACCATAAAATACGTATCGAACCCATTTGCGGCACATACGTGAAGAGTCTGGTGAAGCGGCGGCAAGCCCCTGCTTCACCAACGCGGGGCTGATCGGCACGCGAATGTCATCAGCGGTGATGATGCGGGCATGTGTACAATGCGAGAGGTAGCGTGCGATGCGATGGAAGGGAGTGCGAGCGATGGCGCGACAGACGCAGAGACCGGACGAGCCGCCCGCCCCGTCGGTCGCGGATGTGCGGGGGGAGGGCGCGCGACTCCCGGGCATGATGAACGATGACGACGGCACGGGCAAGCGGGATGTGGACTTGTATGTCCGCACGTACACGACGCTACTGCGTTCGACCGGCGCGATCAAACTGAAGACGCTCGTGCCCGTGCACATCAGCACGCACTCCAGCCTCCACTCGCACGCGGCGCTACCGGAGATCGACATGGCCGCCTTCATGTACTCCGTGCAGCGGCTCCCGGAGTGCATCGAGCGCGTGCGGCACGTCGTGCTCGGGCAGACGGCGCGGATCTTCACCGAGGGCGGCTACCCGCACATCGAGGAGACCTGGCAGCCCGTCACCTCCCCCGGCAGGCGGCGCAAGTGGTGGTTCGACGACGCGGACACGCTCGCCGTCTTCATCGCCTCCGTCTCCGACCTCGACGATCTGATCCCGACGCTCGTCGCGTATCAGATCGAGTGGAATAAGATGCACGCGCTCCTCCAGGCCGCGCCCGATCTCCGCACGCGCGTCGAGGCGCTGGCGTCCGAGGGCGACCACTCCTTGCAGGCGGACGAAGCCACTGCCGAGGCGTGCCGGAACGCCCTCGGGATGGAGGGGCGCGATTGGGGGCGATTGCGCGGCGCGTGGGGCATCAATTTCTGGCGCACGCTCGCGACCGTCGGGGCGGATGAGAAGGGGATGACCCTCCAGATGCTTGGCGGCACGCACACGGGCTACAGCCGCGTCACGCAGCGCTGGTGGGGGCCAATCGGTGAGACAATCCATCACCACGGCCTGCGCGAGCGGCCCGTCTACTTCATCTCCTCCAACACGCACTCCGTCGTCAACGTCCTCTCCGGCACCGCGCGCCGCCGCCGGGATGCACTGATCGCCCATGTGCAGGAAACCGAGCACCCCGAACTGCTGCCGGAGTACGAGAAGATGGTGCGCGGCGAGGTGCGGGCCTCGTGGGACAATTACCTCTACTTCGCGGCGCGTCGCTACTTCGCCGCGAACCCGCACGAGCGCGAGGAGCGGGCGAAGGAAGAGGAGGAGCGCGGCATCTGGAGCGTCCCGAGCGAGGGCGCGCTCGATGTCGGCATTCAGGTGATCGATGTCTCCAAACTCCACGCGGACGACATCGATCCGCGCCTCCGGGCGGACGGCGCGCTCCGGGTCGGCGACTCGGACGCCGTCATCATCAACGTCAACTACCCGCTCGGCATGGCGGCGAACCACATCCTCACCCAGGTCGCGCTCAACACCGCCGCCCTCCGGGGTGTCTACGTCCTCGGCAAGGCGGCGACGCTGAACGGGCGCATCGGCGACGTGATGCTCTCGACGACGGTCTTCGACGAGCACACTGGCAACACCTACTGGCTGGACAACTGCTTCCGCTACGAGCACCTCGCACCGTTCCTGATCTACGGCTCCGCGCTCGACAACCAGAAGGCATTGACGACGCGCGGCACCTTCCTGCAGAATCAGGCGTACCTCGACCTCTACTACCGGGAGAACTACACGGTGGTCGAGATGGAGGCGGGGCCGTACCTCAACGCGCTCTACGAGGACACCTTCCCGACGCGCTACCCGATGAACGAGAATGTCAACTTCTCGCAGGTGCCGGTGGACTTCGGGCTGATCCACTACGCCTCGGACACGCCATACTCGCGGGCCTACACCCTCGGCGCGCGTGGCCTCTCGTACTACGGCCTCGACAGCACCTACGCCTCCACCCTCGCCATCCTGCGCCGCATCTTCGAGCGTGAGGGGATCATCGCAGCGCCATAATGACTGCCGTGGATTCCTTCCTACCTCTGACATCTGGACATAACGCAGACCTTCATTGGTAGCGCAGGCTTTCCAGCCTGCGAGCGGGACGCAGGCTGGAAAGCCTGCGCTACCGGTGCTTCCTGTCACCGCGCCCGGTGTATGTCCAGATATCAGTCCTACCTCGGTTGACACCTTTGCTATACTGAAGTCATTCCTTCGTGGCGCAAATCTTCGCGCGGATACCGCGATTGATCGTCGCTCACTTCCGTTTCCGTGCCGCCGATGCATCCCGCCATCCCATGATGCCGCCGCAATCTGAGGGGAGGGGGAATACGAGCGACGGTAATGCTTTGTACAGAGTATCGATGCTCGTTCCGAACCTGTGGAACGGACCTTGCCACGGGAGAAACACCAACGGTGCGGGCGGGCAACGGGGACAGACAGGGAACCGAAGGGGCTTTCTCATGGTGACAGCATCATCGCACTCCACTCAACCATCCGACACGATGCTGAATGCGTCCGTTGCGGTTCCCCCTCCCGCGCCATCAGTGGGTGACCGGGTCGGTGCGACGCGCGCGGCTGGCGGAGCGGGTGCACGACTGGCGATACAACGGCGGCAAGCGCGACCTGCGCATCGACCTGCTGCGGGGCTTCGCGGTGCTGGCGATGGTCGCGGACCACCTCGGCGGCGACCCCTCATGGCTCTACACCATCACGGGCGGCAACCGCTTCCTCTTCTCCGCCGCCGAGGCATTCGTTTTCATCTCCGGCCTCGTGATGGGCATTGTCTACTGCGGCATGATCGCAAAGAACGGCATCGGCCCGGCGATGTGGAAGGCGCTGCGGCGCGCCGGTAGCCTCTACATGCTGACGGTCGTGCTCTCGTTCGCGTTCATCATCATCTCGTACATGCTGCGGCTGCCGTGGGTGGCGGGCGTGCAGGTGTCCGATCCGCTCACGCGCGTGATCGAGCGGTTGACGCTGCACCGGGCGTTCTACCTGACGGACGTTATCCTGATGTACACCCTGCTCATCGCGGTGACGCCGCTGGCGTTTCTGCTGATGGTTAACAAGCGCACGCCTGTCCTGCTCGCCGGGTCGTGGCTGCTCTGGGGGTTTTTCCAGCGCTGGCCGGATCAGGTGCAGGTGCCGTGGACGATTGAGGATAACTCGGTCTTCCACCTCGCCGCATGGCAGGTGCTCTTCTTCACTGGCCTCGTCATCGGCTACCACCGCGAGCGCATCGGCGGCTGGCTGCGGCGCGTCCCGACGACGCCCGCTCTCGTCGCCCTCTCCGCCGCGTGCGCCAGCCTGATCTGGTTCCATCGGCACAGCGCGGGGATTCTCGGGCGGTTCTCGCCGGACGGCGACCCCGCCGTGCTGACGAACCGGCTCTTCGAGAAGTCGGATGTGCGGATTGGCCGTCTCGTCGCCTTCGCCGTCTTCTTCCTCTTCGCGATGCTGGTAACGACGATTGCCTGGAAGCCGATCTACACGGCGCTCGGTTGGTTCCTGATGCCGCTTGGGCAGAGCGCGCTGCTCGCGTACAGCACGCACCTCTTCGTGATCGCGTTCTTCACGCGATACACACCGCGCGTCCCGTGGCTGCACAACACCTCCGCGTTCGCGAACACGCTCGTGCAACTCGTTGGCATCAGCCTCGTCTATGGCGTCGTGCGGCTCACGCCGGCGGTGAAGACCGCTGCGGCGAGTGCCTGCGGAGCGGTCGTCGCGCTTCTCGCCCCATCGCACCGGACGCTCGCGCCGCAGACACAGCGCGTCGTCGAGCGCCGGGGCCGCTAACGTGCAGGCACAACCCACCAAACGGTGGCAGCGTCTCACCGGGGCGCTGTCGTTGCTCCTCCTCGTTTCCACGCTCTTCCTTTCCGCCTGCACGACAGCGCGAGGACAGGCGACTGATACGTCCGCCGCCCCCGTTCAGCCCACGCTCTCCCCGTTCTGGCAGACGGCAACGGCGCGCGTCGATGCCGTGAGCAACGCGACGAAGCCCGCGTTTCGCCCTTTTGAATCGCCCGCTCCCATCATCACGACCATCACGACGGCCACTCCCGCCGCCGCAGCGCCCATCCCGGCAAATCCGACCGGTCTGGTGGCGAGCGCGACGGCACCTGCCGCCACGCCGTCCGGGAGCCAGTTGCTCGACCAGACATTCTTCAGCGCGACGCTGGGGCGGGCGATGCCGTACTTTGTCTACCTCCCTGTCGGCTACGCGGAGTCGGGCAAGCGGTACCCGGTGCTGTACATGCTCCACGGCTACGGGGGATCGAACACCGAGTGGATCGGGTATGGCCTGCCGGAGACGGCGGATCACATGATGAACGCGGGCGAAATCCCACCGATGATTCTCGTGCTGCCGCAGGGCGATCAGGCGTACTGGGTCAACCATGCGAACAATGGCGAGCGGTGGGGCGACTACACGGCGCATGATGTCGTCCAGCAGATCGACGCGACGTATCGCACGATCCCCGATGCGCCCCATCGCGCCGTCGGTGGCCTCTCGATGGGCGGGCACGCCGCGATGCAACTCGCGATCAATTACCCCGGCACCTTCGGCGTCGTCGGCATGCACAGCCCGACCCTGCGGGACTACGACACCGCGCTGGAGTATTTTGGCGACGAGCAGTTCTTCGACGCCCACGATCCGACCCACCTCGTGCAGGCCCACCCGGAGATCGCGCGGCAACTGAAAATCAGCGTCGATGTCGGCGAGCAGGACGCGGATTGGCACGACCGAACGGTCACCTTCCATGACCTGCTGACGCGCCTGAATATCCCCCATGCGTGGTACACATGGCCGGGTGAGCACGACGCGGTGTACTGGGGCGGGCATTGCGCCGACTACCTCCGCTTCTACGCCACCGCACTGGCGGGATAGGGCGAATCGGCATCCGGGTTTTCTCAAAACTTCGCCCTTTTTTGTTCATCACATTTTCACACAAGGAACGTTATACTTAGTGACGGTCATGGACAACGGCTGAGTGGCACACCGTCGCGCCGCTCACGGGGACACACCAGAGGTAACCGAAACGTGAAATTCCATCCGCTGATGAGACTGTGCGTCGCGTTGATGATCGTCTGCACAGCCGCTGGGACTGGTGTAGTTGCTGCGGGTACCACGCCAACCGTCGCACCGACGACAACCGCATCGGACAAGAACAACGATTATTTCCTCTATATCCCCACAAACGCCGCCGCGCGCGGCCCGCTCCAGGTGCTCGTCACCATCCATGGCATGGGCGGCGATGGCGCGGGGTTCTGCCAGAACCTGATTAACCGGGCCGAGCAGGACGGCTGGATCATCGTTTCGCCCACGTTCAAGTACCAGGATTACTTCAACCCGGATTCAGTCCTGCAGGACGACGTCCGCATGTTGCCCCACCTGAAGCAGATCATCGACGGCCTGCCCGCGCAGACGGGTCTGCCGATCAAGGAGAAGGTGCTGCTCTACGGCTTCTCGCGCGGCGCGCAGATGGTCCACCGGTTCGCGGAGTTCTACCCCGAGAAGACGCAGGCGGTGGCGCTCTTCTCCGCCGGCTCCTACACGCTGCCGCTGCCAACGATGAACGTCAACGGCGCGCCGACCACGCTCAACTTCCCGTACGGCGTCGCGGACCTCCAGAAGTACACCGGCGCCGCATTCAACGCGACCGCGTTCCGC
>JBBSII010000293.1:0-6017 GCA_038232175.1 Thermomicrobiales bacterium | reverse complement strand
GGCTTCTGGCTTCTGGCTTTTCCACCGAGGGGTAGACCATGATGTTCACCGATGAAATCCGTACCCTGCTCGATCTGCCGCGCGTCGGGGCGCTGGCGACGATCAACCCGGACGGGACGTCGTTGCTCACGCCCGTCTGGTACGCGCGGGACGGGGACGAACTCTGGCTCGTCATCGGGCCGAACAGCCCGAAGGCGCGCAACATGCGCCGCGATCCGCGCGTCACGTTCGTGGTGATGGATGCGAGCGGGTATACGTACGTCACGGTTCGGGGCCATGCCCGCCTCGCATCGCAACCCGATATGGAACGGACCCGCGCGATGGCGAACCGGTATCTTGGGGAGGAAGCGGGAGGACGGTTCGTGGAGCGCGACTACATCAAGGAAGAGATTGTCTGCCGGATTGTGCCTGAGTATGTGCGGCTGCGTCGGGCCGAATGACCGCCATGGTTCTCGCGTGGGCTACGGCTCAGCGGTAGAGGTAGAAGGCGGTGACACGCGAGTATCGCCAGCGTTGCGCACAGGCGCCCCACACGTGAATGCCCCGCTTGAGCAGGGCGAGCGGTCCGCGCCATACCTTCAGCCCATGCGGATTCTCCGCTTTCGCCTTCGCGCGTTCCCGCGTTTCGACCTGCATGATCAGCGCGTCAACCTTGCCAACATCATCGACGAGGTTCTTCAGCGATTGATCGAGGTAGCACTGGAGGTGCGCCGCCTCCGGCATATTCTTCGTCTTGCGGTGCAACTGGGATGCGGCGAGTACGGCGACCGTGAGGTGGGTCCGCATATCAATCAATTCCGCATGTTCGATCTCTGTGGGCGCTTGGCCATCGTTATTCATCGTATCCCTCGCAGTCGCGTGCGCGACATTTCATGAGGTTGACTAACGCAAGAGCCTTGCCACTGATTTTACCCTGTACTGACGGTAGAAAACACCTAAGGCGTCTCGATGCGCATTCGGTAATGCAAGGGTGTGAAACGCCACGTGGAACGCGACATATTCCAGATGCTACGCGCGGTACGTCTCTTGCAGCACGGTTATGATGCGCGGTGTGGGTATCGCCGGAAGAAAACGAGGCGTGTATGGGCATGGAAGTTCGTGTCGGGCCATCGGTGGTCACGATCAATCAGAGCAGCACCTTTCTCGTCACGCGGGAGGATGGCACCATCGAGGCGGGCGGGGAACTGGGGCTGTTCGCCCAGGATACACGCTTCCTTAGCCACTACGAACTTGGCATCAACCGCATGCCGTGGACGCTGCTCAACGGCGGCGCAATCGACTACTCCGCCGCCCGCTGGCACTACACCAACCCGGCGGTTGAGACCGAGGCGGGCGCGCTCCCCGCGCGGGCCGTCGGGATGCTGGTCGAGCGTGAGATTGGTCACGGCGTCTGCGAGGAAATCACGATCACCAACTACACGCTCGCGCCCGTCGCGTTCCAGTTGGAGATTATCGTGCGCTCCGATTTCGCGGACATTTTCGATGTGCGCGGGCACAAACTGGTCGATCGCGGCATCATCCGCTCCCACTGGGACGACCGCCGTTGCGCCCTGCTCGCAACGTATCACCACGGGGATTTCCACCGCCGCTTTCTGTATCGCCTGCATGACACGACGAGCGAGTCGCGCTTCTCCAATGGTCGCATCCTCTTCGATGTGGCGTTGGCGCCGCAGGCGACGTGGCACGCGGGCGCGGATCACATCCCGATCTTCGGGGGCGATGTGCAGGACCCAGTCAACGACTTTGAGCAGCCCGTGGGCGTGAGCGCGCACATGCGCGCGATGCAGGAGCGGTGGAAGGTCGTGACGACGCACTGCGCGAGCGCCAATGTGCACTTCAACCGCTCGTTCGCCCAGTCGATTGATGACATGGGGGCGCTACGCATCTACGATCAGGACTTCTCGGAGGATGTCTGGCTGCCGGCGGCGGGCGTACCGTGGTACGTGACGATCTTCGGGCGGGACAGCCTGATCGCCTCCCTGCAAACGATGATGATTCACCATCCTTTCGCGCTTGGTTCGTTGCAGCGGCTCGCGGAGGATCAATCGATGGTGATGGACGACTGGCGCGACGCCGAGCCGGGGAAGATGCCGCACGAGATCCGCTTCGGCGAGCTGGCGCACTTCCACAAAATCCCGCACACGCCGTACTACGGCACCGCCGACGCGACCCCGCTCTACCTCATCACGCTCCACGAGGCGTATTGCTGGACGGGTAATACCGGGTTGATCGATCGTTACCGCGATGTCACGGAGAAGTGTCTCCGGTGGATCGACCAGTATGGCGATCTCGATGGCGACGGCTTTCAGGAGTACAAGACGCGCTCCTCGCTCGGCTACCACAACATGGCGTGGAAGGACGCGAGCAACGCGCTCGTCTGGCCGGACGGCTCGCAGGTCGATCTGCCCATCGGCACCTGCGAGTTGCAGGGCTATGTGTACGACGCGAAACGACGGATGGCGGAACTCTACGACGTGATCGGTGAAGCCGAGCGTGCCGAGCAGTTGCGCGCGGAGGCCGAGACGCTCAAGCGGCGGTTCAACGAGGTTTTCTGGATGGAGGATGAGGGGATGTACGGCTTCGCGCTCGGCGGGCCGGACAAGCGACTCGTGCGCACCGTCGCGTCGAACGCGGGGCATTGCCTGTGGAGCGGCATCGTTCCGCCGGAGCGCGCCGAGCGGATGATCGCCCGCCTCCTCAACGCGGACATGTTCAGCGGCTGGGGCATCCGCACACTGAGCGACCGCAACCCCGCGTTCAACCCCTTCGACTACCAACTCGGCTCCGTCTGGCCGCACGACAACGCGATCATCGCGGCGGGGATGCGGCGGTATGGCGCGACGGAGGCAATGAACCGCGTCGCGAAGGCGATCCTCGATGCGCAGGCGGGTTTCGACCGCTACCGGCTGCCGGAGTTGTTCGCCGGGTTGCAACGCGAGGAGACGAGTTTCCCCGTCCAGTACCTCGGCGCGAACATCCCGCAGGCGTGGGCGGCGGGCGCGATCTTCATGCTGCTGCGGGCGATCCTCGGCATCGAGGCGGACGCGCCCCACGGTCGTCTCGTCGTCGCTCCGGCGCTCCCTGACTGGCTGCCGCGCCTCAATCTGGAGAATCTCCGCGTCGGTGACGCGCGCCTCCATCTCCGCTTCTGGCGCGAGGGGGACATCTCCCGCTGGGAACTGATCGACCAGTGGGGCGCGCAGACGATCGAAGTCATCGACGGGCGCGCGAACGCCTGACGCGCGGCCGGAATCCCGGCCTCACGGCGCAGCAAAAAGGGCACCCACAAAGGGGTGCCCCTCCCATTCTGACTACCGGCTACTGGCCCCTAGTAGCCCGACGCGCGCCGCTTCTGGAAGCAGTCGCGGCAATAGACCGGTCGGTCGCCGCGTGGCTGGAAGGGAACCTGCGTCGTTTGGCCGCAGTCGGCGCAGACGGCATCGAACATCTGGCGCGGTGGTCGGTCGGTGTAACCGCCACCACCGCCGCCGCTGTAGCCACTGCTGCCGCCACCGCTGTAGCCGCCATCGCTCTCGTTGCCGTAGCTGCTGCGGGTGCTGTAGCCACCGCCACCGCCGCCACCGCCCTGCGACGCCTTGCGCGCCGAGCGACAGCTCGCGCAGCGGGTCGGCGGGTTCAGCAGCCCGCGGCTCTGATAGAACTCCTGCTCGCCCGCAGTCCACGTGAACTGTTCGCCGCAATCGCGGCATGTCAAAACCTTGTCCGTGAAACTCACCGGAACCTCCTCGATGGCCCCCGGCCATCAAACATCAACCAACGACCGCCTGTGGAGAGGTTCGGTGCGTACCGGCAAGGATTCGACGGACAAGAACAGTGACCCTGCGAACTCGAGCGCAGCCAGGCAAACCTTCAATCTGCTCCACGACCACATCATAGCGACTTCCGCACCATTTCGCAACCCGTATTGTTAGGAGGTGGACGGGAAGCAACGACAAGGCAAGGAATGGGATGTGGCGGGGTGGTGGGGCGTGTTGTCGATCCATCGTCGTCTATCCTTTCGCCTTGACATGGCATTGCGTCGGGTGCCACAATCCGCCGCGTAACCTGCCCTGCATCCCCATCGTGAAGGAGTGCCGCCGTGTCTGATGCCCCGTTTCGCATCACGACGCACCCACACCTCGGCCCGCTCCCGGCGGGAGAAACCGTGCCCATCACCGTTGACGGCGAGCCAATGGACGCGCGGGCGGGCGAGCCGGTCGCGGCGACGCTCCTCGCGCACGGGCGCCGGATGTTCCGCACGACGGTACGCGCGGGCGAACCGCGCGGCGTCTTCTGCGCGGTTGGCATGTGTGCGGATTGCTCCATGCAGATTGACGGCGTCCCCGGTGTCCGCGCCTGCGTCACGCCGGTACGCGCGGGGATGCATGTGCGGATGCAACAGGGCATCGGCGTCTGGGACGCGAGCGAGGGCGTATGACCGTGCATGCGGCGATGGACATGGGCGTGGATGTGGAGCTGGCGATTGTCGGCGGCGGCCCCGCCGGTCTCGCGGCGGCGATTGAGGCAGCGCGACGCGGCGTGCGGGTGACGCTCGTCGATGCCGGCGACAGCCCCGGTGGCGCGCTCGCGCTCCAGACCCATGCGTACCAGGGAACCGGGATGCGTGGCATCGGCCTCGGCGCGCTGCTCGGCCAGACGGCCATCGCCGCCGGGGCGTCGCTCCTACCGCGCACCCTCGCGTGGGGCGCGTTCGAGGATCATACCCTCGGCCTCGCGATCAACCACGGCATGGGCGATGAGCGGAGCGACGTGCTCCACGCGGCGGTCATCCTCATCGCGACGGGCGCGGTGGATCGCCCCGGCGTCTTCCCCGGCGCGACCCTCCCCGGTGTCATCACCGCGACGGCGGCGACGGTCATGCTCCATCGCTGGCGTGTGCGCCCTGGTGCCGCCGCCCTCGTCGTCGGTGACGACCCGATCACTCCGTGCATCGCGCAGTATTGCGAGGACGGCGGCATGGCCGTCGGTGTCACACCAGCGAGCGATGGCCTGCGCGCAGTGGCCGGGCCGGATGGCACACTCGCGGGGGTGGAGCGGTACGACTCTGGCGGCGCGGTGGTCGATGCGTGGGATGTCGATACGCTCGTCCTCGCGGAGGGGATGCAACCCGCCAATGAACTCGCCCGGATGGTCGAGTGCGCGATGGTCTGGAGCGCGCCGCTCGGTGGCCCCGTGCCACTACGCGACGCCGCGATGTGGGCGTCCGTTCCCGGTGTCTCCATCGTGGGGGACGCCGCCGGGGTGGGCGATGTGGGCAGCGCGATCTTTCAGGGTCGCATCGCGGCGGCGGCGATTGCCGACGCGCTCGGGAAAAAGAAGCGGGGGTTCGATGCGTTCCCGATTACTCTCACGTCGGGATCGTTCCGCCCGATAAATGCGGACGTCTGGCGCGCGGCGCGATTGACGGAGATGGTGCGATGACGGAGGCCGCGCGGATGATTCTCTGCCGCTGTGAGGATGTACCGGTCGCGGAAGTCGAAGCGGCCATCGGTGAGGGCGCGCGGACGCTGAACGACGTGAAGCGGCGAACCCGCGCCGGCATGGGCATGTGCCAGGGGCGCTGGTGCGCGCACGCCATCGCCGCGCGCGTCGCGGAACGGACGGGGCAACCGCTCGCCGCCCTCGCGCCGATGACCGCCCGCCCGCCGGTGCAGCCAGTGACGCTCGGCGTGCTGGCCGACAGGGGGGATGCGTAAGCCGTGGGTCCCGGTGAAATCCTCGGCCTCGTCGCCGCCATGATCTGGGCGACGTCCAATACGCTGATGCGGATGCAGACGGCGCGGCTCGGCGCGGTCGCCGTCAATTTCTGGCGCTGCCTCGTGACCGTCCCGTTCTTTTTCGTCCTCTACCTGCTCCTTCGCGACCCCGGCACGGTGCGCGAACTCGCCCCGCGCACCGTGCTCTACATCGTCATGGGCGTCTGCATCGGCATGGTGACGGGGGACAGCCTGCAATACCACGCGATCAAACTGATCGGCGTCTCCCGCGCGATGCCG
>JBBSII010000292.1:0-6027 GCA_038232175.1 Thermomicrobiales bacterium | reverse complement strand
TGCCGTGATGGGAGACTATGAGGACATCGAGATCGCCTTCGGCGTCCGGACGGAGCGCGACACGCCGCGCCCTCGGTACAACCCATTGGGCTTCGATCTCCCCGACCTCCTGGAGCGCGTGATCGCGGAGGAGGATCGGGCCGTCCGCCGCCGCACCACCGATAAGAAGGAGAAGAATAAGCAGAAAATGGCGGACAAGTCCCGCAAGCAGAACCGCAAGAAGAAATGACGGGGATGCCCCCCCGTCCACCTGACCTCTGGGCAGGTGGACAGGGCGGAGGATGGGCAACCTTACCCCGCGTTGTGGCGCGTCACGGCGGTAATCCACGACAGTTCCGCGCCGATGGTCGTTGGGTCGCCGTGGCCGGTGTAGACCGTCGTTTCCGGCGGCAGTTCGGCGAGGCGGGCGAGGGAGCGGTACATCGCGGCCTGGTCCGCGCCGGGGATGTCGATGCGCCCGTGACCGTTCGGGAAGAGCGTGTCGCCGCCGATCAGCGTGTTGGTCGTCGGCTCGTAGAGGACGACGCCGCCCAGTGAGTGGCCCGGCGTGTGCCAGACGGTGAAGATGTACCGCCCGAGATGGAGCATATCCCCGTCGTTCAGGTAGCGGTCGGCCTTCGAGGGGGCGATGTCCGGGACGGAACTCCCCATCCGCTCGGGGTGCTCGATCAGCACCGCGTCGGCCTCGTGGATCAGGAGCGGCGCGCCCGTCGCGGCCTGCATGGCGGCATTGTCCGCGATATGATCCCAGTGGCCGTGCGTGTCGATGATCGCGTTCACATGGTAGCCGCGCGCGGTCACCTCATCGAGCACCATCTGCGCGGAATCGGGCGGCGCGTCGATAATCCACGCCTCGTTCGTCTCCTCGTCCGCGACGATGTACGCATTGGTCGGCAACGGGCCGGCAGGAAAGACTTCGATCTGCATGATTGCTCCTCAGCAGGTAGTGGGCAGTGGGTAGTGGGCAGTGGGCAGTGAGCAGTCGAAAGCCGAGATGCTATGCGCGTTTTCTTTTCTGCCCACTGCTCACTTCCTCACGCGACGCGCTTCGTTTTGCCCGTGAGGTAATCGACGAGCACGTACTCGCCGAGCCGTTCCGGGGTGGCGTAGAAGGCGCGACCCTTGTTGATCTGCGTCATCTGGTTGACGAACTCCATCAGGCTCCGGCCCCGCTCCAGCATGAAGGTGTTGATGACGATGCCGTCCTTCGTGCAGCGGACGACCTCGCGCAGCGTCTCCTGGATCGTGCGAAAGGTGGGGGGGTAGGAGAAGTAGGGTTCGCCGTCCTCGATGTGCGCGGTCGGCTCACCGTCCGTGATGACGATGATCTGCTTGTTGCCGCCCCGCTGCCGCGCGAGCAATTGGCGCGAGAGCATCAGGCCGTGCTGGAGGTTCGTGCCGTACTCGTACTCGCTCCAGTCCATCTCCGCGAGTTCGCGCGGCTTCAACTCATGCGCGAGGTAGGAGAAGCCGACGATGTGCAACTGGTCGCGCGGGAACTGGCCGCGAATCAGGCTGTCGAGCGCCATCGCGACCTTCTTCGCCGCCGCCCAGCAGCCGCGCAGGAGCATCGACCGGCTCATGTCGATCATCAGGACGGTGCTGGATTGCGTCTGCAACTCGGTGCGGTAGACCTCGAAATCCTGCGGCTGGATGCGCACGGGGGAGCCGACGCCGTTTCGCTCGATGGCGTTCATCAGCGTCTCGCGCAGGTCGAGTAGGAAGGGGTCGCCGAACTCGTAGAGTTTCGTCTCGTCCGTCCGCTCGCCGCCCGCGCCGCGCCGCTCGGTGTCGTGCTTGCCGAAGCGGTCCTGCTTCATCTGCTGGAAGATGTCCTGTAGCGCCTTCTGCCCGATCTTCCGCAGACCGCGCGGCGTCAGCTCCAGTTTGCTCCCCTTGCGTTCGAGGTAGCCCGCCTCCTCGAGCGTCTTGATGAGCTGCTGGAGCTGGTCGAGCGACTGCGCCGCGTCGTCCCCCAGGAGATCGCGCAGTTGCTCCTTGTCGATCTTGTTGAGGTCGCCGATGCTCTGGGCAGCGCGGAGGTCCGCTTCGAGATCGTCCATCCCCTGCATCCGGCCCATCACGTCGAGCGCGTCGCCCATGCCGACCGACTCCTCGCCACCGAAGCCGAAGCCGTCCGCGTCCATCGGGAAGAGTTGCTGCAGGTTGCCGCCGAGGCGCGCGAGGTCGAATTGCAGGCGGTCGTCGCGCAGCAATGCGTCCATCACGCCCTGCAACTGCGCGCGCTGCTCGGGCGACATCGAGTTGAGCAGGTTCTGCATCCGCGCCATCTGCTTCGCCATGTGCTCGATCAGGTCGTCGATCGAGTTGAGGCCGGGCGGGAAGTACTGCCCATGCTTCTGCATGAACTGCTCGAACTGCGGGTCCTCGCCGCGCTGGTGCTTCTCCAGCATCTCGTTCAGGTCCTTGACCATCTCGCGCAGCCCGGCCATGTCCTCCGGCGTCATGTTCTTCAGGGAGTCCATCATGCCCTGGAAGGTGTTGCCGAGCATCTGCTGCTGCAACTCGCCCATCAGGTCCTGGAACATCTGCCGCGCCTGCGCGTCCATGAACTCGTAGTCCTGCAACCCCTTGATCTTGCCGCCGGGATCGTTCGGCAGATCGTCGAGGTAGCGGTTTTTCCGGTTCGCGATGTTCTCGAACATCTTCCGAAGACCGTCGGCTTCTTCGGAGGACTGAGAGGATTCGTCCCCGGCTTCCGGCTTCTGGCTTCCGGTTTCTGCATTCTCATTGCTCTTACTGATCGCATCATCGAGCCGCTTCTGGATGCCGGCGCGCTCCTGATCGACGACGGCGTCGAGCTTCTCCTGGATGTCTTCGAGGACGGAGCCCATGTTGTAGCGGGAGAGTTCCTGCTGGCGCATCTGCTTCAGGCGCTCCATCATGTCGCGCATACCGGGCATCCGGCCATTGCGGAGGTCCGCGCCGCGCTTCATGATCCGTTCGAGGGCGCGGCGCAGGTCGCCGTCCTTAATTATATCGTCGGAGATCGCTTCGAGCAGATCGTCGGCGTCGAACGGGTTGACGTTCTGCGTCCCGTCCCAGTTGGAATAGCGATAAACCATGCGGACTTCGTCCTTTCAGTCCTCAGTCCTCGTTACGCGCGATAGCGGTACCGCGCGCCGTCCTGGTTCTTGTTGAGGCGGCGGTTCAGGTGTAGCCCTTCGAGGATGAATTCGACGGCGGAGGCGACGTGCGCCGGGTCGTCCGGCGTGTCGAGCTTGCCGATGGCGGCGTCCATCCCCGCGAGCGACTTCATGTGGCGCAGGTAGTCTCGCGCGGGCATCCCGTCCGACACGTCGAGGCTCATGCCCTTCTCGAACGAGCGAATGACGCTCTCCATCTCCGAGAGGCGGTAATGGCGCTCGAAGGTCGTTGAGACGGCCTGCTGCACCAGTCGCTCGACGACGCGCTGCTCGTCCATCTCGCCCATGCTCTCCAGTTCGATCTTGCCGGCGGTGGAGGCGACGACGGCGGGGAGGTCGCTGATGCGCGGCACCGCCGTCTCCTCACCGAGCTTGATCGCGCGGCGCAGGGCGCTGCTGACGAGGTTCTCGTAGTTGGCGATGGAGACGCGCACCGAGACGCCGGACTTCTGCGAGATCTGCGGCGACTTGCGCGCGAGGTGCGTCAACTCCGCGACGATCTCCTTCATGTACTGCGGCGTGTCGACGGCGATCCCGTCGTCGTGGAACTGCAGCCGCTCGCGCTCCATGATGTCGATCTCGTAGTCGATCGTCTTCGGGTAATGGGTGCGGATTTCGGAGCCGAAGCGGTCCTTCAGCGGCGTGATGATCCGGCCACGGTTCGTGTAGTCCTCCGGGTTCGCCGAGACGATGACGAACATGTCGAGGTCGAGCCGTACCTTGTAGCCGCGAATCTGGACGTCGCGCTCCTCCATGATGTTGAGGAGGCCGACCTGGATGCGCTCGGCGAGGTCCGGCAACTCGTTGATACAGAAGATGCCCCGGTTGGTGCGCGGCACCATGCCGTAGTGAATCGTCATCTCGTCGGAGAGGTAGCGCCCCTCCGCGACCTTGATCGGGTCCACCTCGCCAATCAGGTCGGCGATTGTCGTGTCCGGCGTGGCGAGCTTCTCGCCGTAGCGGCGGTCGCGCGGGAGCCAGTCGATCGGCGTGGCGTCGCCCATCTCCGCGACCATCGCGCGGCCCTGCGCGGACTCCGGCGCGTACGGGTTGTCGTTCAGTTCCGTCCCCGCGATCATCGGCACCTCGGGGTCGAGCAGGTTAATGAGCGAGCGGGCGAGCCGCGTCTTCGCCTGCCCGCGCTCGCCGAGGAGGACGATGTCTTGCCCGGAGAGGACGGCGTTCTCCACTAGCGGGAGGACGGTCTCTTCGTAGCCAAGGATGGTGGGGAAGTAGGGTTCCCCCCGGCGCATCTTGTCGATCAGATTCTTGCGCATCTCTGCCTTGACGGGCAGGACAGCGTAGCCGCTCGCGCGGAGTTCCCCAAGTGTCGTAGGCTTTGGCGCCGTTGCCATTCCGTTATGCTCCCATCTGTGCGAACGATGACCCGAAGCCTCCCACCCCGCCAACTGCGGCGGGGGCGGTCACGCTCGGGCGGTCATGTGCGTGTTCCGTCAGCACGGCCTCTCAATGCTACCGCGCCGACCCCTGAGCGTCAACGCGCGTCAGGGATAGGAGATAGAGCTCGCCCAAACTTCCGCCCCCGTACCCATCGGCATGGTGTGACTAACTACTTCGCGGCAGTGTGGTATTTGACGCGAGCGAGGACGGGTCGCGTCGCCGAAACTTCCGCCCCCATATCCATCCGCAGCCTTGGGCTAAACTAAAGCGACCCAACGCGGTATTCGGCGCGGACGCGGACGCGGACGGGTCGCGGCGGGTGGCTGGTTGGTGGTGTGCCGAGCGCGGCCTTTCACGGGGCGAACCCGTTCATCACCTATCCAGCGATGAGGGTCTCGTGATGTCAAGAGCCTTATTTAAGATGCGGGTACTTACCTCGTACACGGGATCGGCTCCCTTTCTTAGGTCGAGTGGGAAACCGGACACTGCAAGAATCCCCGAATTGATTTGAATCCTCAATGTCGGTACCCCGAACTGCGATGACACATTCGACACCTCGAAGAGGACTGCTCGCTCCCTAAGTATTTGCTGTGCTAGGCTATTGAGTTTAGGGTCAGGAGTGGTCATCGTAATCCTGTTAAGAGCAGGCCCGGCGACGGCAAGAACCAAGTCCATAAGTCCTCCCGCTTCGTCGATTTTGGGCGGTATCGAGGCATATTTTAGCGCGATAAGCACATCACTATAGTCCTGCTCGGTTTGCTGACTGGCGGCGCGGAGTATACCGTCCGCTTCTTGGTACGCATCAGCCACCTTTGCAACACGGCTCGGTGTAGCGACGTATTGGTAATAATCCTCGATCGTACCCTTCTTTAGCACGAAGCAACCCGCGCTTTCTAGGCATTTGAATAGGGCCGTAAGTCGATGGCGTAACTCTAACCACATTTGACCGTTCTGCCACGACTGAATCGTTTCAGGTGCCGAGTTCATCAGGACTGCCAGTACAGATCGACGTTGTTTTGTGGCGAGACTCTGTGTGCTAGAAGCGTGAGTCCAATAGGGATGCGCGGTTGCCGTACGGGCGAGATCGTCCCAATTGTTGCTCGCAGCGTTCGATAGATCGTTATGCACGTCATGCGCGAACTTGAGGATGCTTCGGTGCCCCATGACCAACGCCGCCTCTTTAGCTTCGTTGGCAAAGACTCTGACCAGGGTAAGATCGTCAGCGAAGGCATCAAGGTCGGCCAGCACGATAGGGGGTTTCCCAATTGCCCGCATCAACCTCGCCACCGTAGGTATCAAGTCTTTGCCGGTACTTGGCACTAGTGGGTCAGTTGGATTGAGACTTGCCATTCAGTGTGGGGCGTGGGATCATTGAACAGCGTGTTCGCCTCTCGTCGTGCCAGGAGGTTGCTCATGCCCCGCCCACAGAAAGACCCGTTGCGTCCGTTGACCGTTGACG
>JBBSII010000291.1:0-6036 GCA_038232175.1 Thermomicrobiales bacterium | reverse complement strand
GTTCGACTTGCATGCATTAGGCACGCCGCCAGCGTTTATCCTGAGCCAGGATCAAACTCTCAATCCATTATCGTCCACCACGCATCCCTGCATGGCGCGAGTGCCTTCGCTGGCCCTCTCTCCCTTCCCCTCTGCTGGTAAGGTGCGCTCACTGCTCCGAGGCAGTAAAGGAAATGGTACATCCGTCCCCACACCGTGTCAATACCCTGAGTAATATTGCATTTCATCGCGGTCAGTGCCACGCTGGTTCTTGACGAAAAGATGTTCGCGGTGCTACCTTCTCGTCGGCACCGGGCGTTGTGCCGACGTAGCTCAGAGGCAGAGCAGGGGACTCATAAGCCCTTGGTCGCAGGTTCGAATCCCGCCGTCGGCACCATATTCTCCCTCTATAAAAGACGAACTCCAATGCCCCAACCGCCCGCTTCCGCCCACCGTCGAGCAGAGCGCGTACGCGCGGCGATTCGTGCGGCATTGTGCCCCGCTATTGGGTCACATCTGCTCGTTGCGTGCTCCGGTGGCGCGGATAGTCTGTGCGTGGCGCATGCGGCGGACGCCGTCGCGCGCGCCACGCACACCGCGTTGACCATCGCGCATATCCGGCACAACGTACGACCCGACGACGCGCGCGATGCCGCGATCGTGGCGGCCTTCGCGGACAAACTTGGACGCCCGTACCGCTGCAAGGCGATCGACCAGCCGGGTCATGGCGATGAGAACACCTTGCGTCAGGACCGCTATGGCCTGCTCGCGACGATGGCGTGCGCGGACGGTGCGTCGGTGATCCTGACGGGCCACACGATGGACGATCAGGCCGAAACGGTGCTCCTGCACCTCCTCCGTGGAGCGGGCATCGACGGCCTCGGGGGAATGCGGATGGAGACATCGCTCTCGTTCATGGGGAACGAAGCGGATCGGCACGCCGTGCGAATTATCCGTCCGCTGCTCTCGATTTCGCACGCGGAGACCATCGCCTACTGCTGGGATTTCGATCTTCACTATGTCGAGGACCCATCGAACGCGGACGAATCGTACACGCGCAATTGGCTGCGGCACGGCCTGATCCCGATGCTGCAAACCCGATACCCCGCTGTCGTGCGGACGCTGCATCGGTCGGCGGCGGTTGTGCAGGACGACGCGGATATGCTGCGCGCGTTGACGGACGCGGCGGTCGCGCGGTGTCTCATCGATCAATCATCCGCGTGCATAACCCTTGATTACGATGGCTTTTCGGGCGAACCCCCCGCGATGCAGCGGCGAATTATTCGCGCGGTTGTCGATCGGCTCTTCGCATTCGCGCCGAACGCGCATGAGTCCGAGGACGCACGGATCGCGGTCTTGCGCTCGCGCGCGACGCGATTGCATCGGCTGCGGCACGCCACGCTCGTCTCCGCGAATGGCATGATCGTGATCGGCGTTGAGGACGCGGCCCGCGATTCAATTTTCCGAACCGCCAACGCACGCCACCCGCTGCTGTACGAGGCGGTACACATCACACCTGGCGAGCCAGTGCACGTGAGAAGTGCCACCGCAAACGGCTATGACTACACGCTGGTCGTCGCTCCGGCCGCAATGGTGGATGATCTTCGACAAGAGCCAGTGTCCGAATTCTTTGTGCGATTGCCGTCCGATGCTGATCTGGAACTCCGCACGCGCCGCCCCGGTGATCGGTTCCATCCGGTGGCGCGCGACAACGGGCAACGGTTCCGGGACTATCTCTCGCGGCAGCATGTCCCCGCGCTGGTGCGCGACGCATTGCCACTCCTGACGGTGAACGGTACGATTGCCTGGGTGTTGGGCTACGACGCTGCCGCAGGCTTTGTCGTCGATCCGGGCGTGGCGACGCATCGCCTCCGGCTCTTCCGCTATGCCACGCGCGAGCGCATGGATGAAAAGGAAAGTGAAAGGGAACAGACGCACGCATGATGGACGCCGCGAAGAAGCCACGACCGGGGACGACCGATATGCCGATGCAGGTGCTCCTGTCCGAGGAAGCGATTCGGACGCGCGTGCGTGAACTGGCGGCGGACATCGACCGCGACTACGCGGGGCGGGTGCCGGTGCTGATCGGGGTGCTGACGGGCGCGACGATTTTCATGGCTGACCTCACGCGACAGATGGGTATCCCGCTCGAAATTGAGTTCATGGCGGTTTCGTCCTACGGCGCGGGCACGGAGTCCACCGGCGTCGTGCGTATCCTGAAGGATCTTAACAGCGAGATCACGGGGCGTGACATCATCGTCGTCGAGGATATCGTCGATAGCGGGTTGACCTTGGCGTACCTCCAAAGCCTCCTCCGGGCGCGTGAACCCGCATCGCTGCGGACGTGCGTGCTGCTCGATAAGAAGGAACGGCGCGAAACGGATGTCGCGCTCGACTATATCGGCTTCACGATCCCGAATGCATTTGTCGTCGGCTACGGCCTCGACTACGCCGGGCTATACCGGCAGCTTCCTTTCGTCGGCGTGCTTGAATCTTCGGCGATCACCCAATAAACGCGCGCATGGCGAGGCGAGGCGTCGGAAGCGCGTTCATATGTTAGAATGAAGGGCGCGCGACGTGGTGACACAGGGCGCGCGATGCTCACTGATATCCCGTTGCACAAGCGTCGCGGCGCTGGAGGCTCCTTAATGAGTGAAAACAAGTGGCTGAAAAACAGCCTCGTCTATCTGATAATCATTGTGGCGGTGATCGCCCTCTGGTTCACCGTCGTCTCAAACCCTGGCAGCAACAAGACAACCGACATTAGCGCCGTCATTTCCGCAGTCCGGGCCAATCAGGTCGCCAAGATCACGACGACGAATGGCAGCAGCAACGCCGAGGTGGATTTCAAAGATAGCACGAACGGAAAGAAGAACGTTCGTCTACCGGACAACAGTTCCATCTATGAAATTCTCAAGGATAACGGCATTCCACCGGAGCAGTACCCCGCGATCTCCGCGAAGGGTGCAAGTAATTGGGGTGGTCTGCTCGGGACGCTCGGTTTCCTCCTGCCGACGCTCTTTCTTGTCGGCATCCTCGTCTTCATGATGCGGCAGGCGCAGGGGTCGAACAATCAGGCGATGTCCTTCGGCAAAAGCCGCGCGCGCATGTTCACCGGCAATCGCCCCACCGTCACCTTCACGGATGTTGCGGGCGTCGATGAGGCGAAGCAGGAACTCGCGGAAGTCGTCGAGTTCCTCAAGTACCCGGACAAGTTCGCCGCGCTCGGCGCGCGGATTCCGCGCGGTGTGCTGCTCGTTGGCCCGCCCGGCACCGGCAAGACGCTCCTCTCCCGCGCGGTCGCGGGCGAGGCGGGTGTGCCGTTCTTTTCGATCTCCGGCTCGGAGTTCGTGGAGATGTTCGTCGGTGTTGGCGCATCCCGCGTGCGTGACCTCTTCGATCAGGCGAAGCGCAACGCACCGTGCATCATCTTCGTTGACGAAATCGACGCAGTGGGGCGGCAGCGCGGCGCTGGCCTCGGTGGCAGCCACGACGAGCGCGAGCAGACGCTGAACCAGATCCTCGTGGAGATGGACGGCTTCGATTCCAGCACGAATATCATCGTGATCGCGGCGACGAACCGGCCCGACGTGCTAGACCCAGCGTTACTGCGGCCGGGCCGGTTCGATCGTCAGGTGATCCTCGACAACCCCGACATTCGTGGCCGTCAGGCGATCCTCGAAGTGCACACGCGCGGCAAGCCGCTCGACGAAGCGGTGACGATGGAGGAGATCGCGCGGCAGACGCCCGGATTCTCCGGCGCTGATTTGGAAAACCTCGTCAATGAGGCGGCGATTCTCGCCGCGCGCCGCAACCTGAAGTTGATCGGGCGCGATGAGGTCGCGGAGGCGATTGACCGCGTGATCGCAGGGCCACAGCGCAAGAGCCGCCTGATCAGCGAGCGCGAGCGCATCATGACGGCGTATCACGAGGCGGGGCATGCGCTCGTCGCGCGGGTCCTGCCGAATGCCGACCCCGTCCACAAGGTCAGCATCGTCGCGCGCGGCATGATGGGCGGCTACACGCGCATCCTGCCCGATGAGGATCGCTTCTTCTGGACGAAGGCGCAGTTCAAGGACCGCCTCGCCTACGCGCTCGGCGGCCATGTGACCGAGGAACTCGTCTTCCAGGAAGTGAGCACGGGCGCGTCGAATGACATCGAGCAGGTGACGAATCTCGCCCGCAAGATGGTTACCGAGTACGGCATGAGCAAAGAATTGGGGCCAATCCAGTACGGCAAGCGCGAGGAGATGGTCTTCCTCGGTCGCGATCTCGGTGAGCACCGCAATTACTCGGACGATGTTGCGTTCCAGATCGACAAAGAGGTGCGGAAACTCGTCGAGGAAGGGTACGAGCGCGCGCGTGAAATCCTGACGACGTACATGGAGCAGTTGCACCAGATTTCGGCGCTTCTCCTCGAAAAGGAGACCGTCGATGGCGACGAACTGGAGCAGTATTTCCAGGAGCCGAAGGCGTCGCCGAACTACGTCATCCCGGAGCGTGCGCGAGAGGCGGTCGCTGCGGCGACCCTCGCGGCGGCGCAGAAGGCGCAGAATCAGCAGCCACCACCGAACGGCTCCGTGCCGCTGCCTCCCACGAATGGCCAGTCACCGCCACCCCGGTTCCGCAACGCACCCGGCGTTGCATAGACGCGAGAGCGAGAGCAAACGGGGTCGGCATCATCCGGCCCCGTTTTCTATTGAGGGTTGAACGACGTGCAGAATATCGATTCACCGTCCACAATGCCATCGGTCGGCGCGGAGGTGCCGCTTCGCATCACGAGCATGGCGAATGGTGGCGCGGCCATCGGGCGCGTCGGTCAGTTGGTCGTCTTTGTCGAGGGCGCGGCGCCCGATGAACTGGTCATGGTGCGCATCACGCAGCGACGGAAGAACTTCGCGCGCGCCGATCTCGTTGACATTCTGAAGCCGTCTCCGCATCGTGTCCTGCCCGGTTGCGAATACTTCGGGCGATGCGGCGGCTGCCAGTGGCAATACATGGGCTATCCATCGCAGTTGGGCGCGAAGGCCGCGATCCTGCGCGATCAGATTCAGCGCACATTGCGCCTGTCGGACGAGGCGTGCGCGGGCATCTTCCCCGCGCCGATAGGCATGGATGACCCATGGCGCTACCGCAACGTGATCACGGTCGAACCGGACACGGAGCGGAAGCCGTCCTTTCATCACCTCCACAGTGACCGACGAATCTCGATCACGCATTGCCCGATCAGCGAGCCGTCAATCAGCGCGGCGCTGACGGACCTATCCGCGACGGGCATCGAGGCGGAAACGACGATCCGTGCATCAGGAGAGGAACGCGCGGTTGCGTACACATCGCGCGCGCCGAAAACCGTGACCCTCCGGCTACTCGGTCATGATTTCCGGGTTTCCGGGGGGGCATTCTTCCAGGTGAACACGCGCCCGCAATCGGGGGGTATCGGCGGCAGCAATCCGACCATGGCGGATACGCTGGCCGAACACGCGCTGCGCGGCCTCGCGCTGACCGGGAATGAGGCGGTGCTCGATCTCTATGCGGGCGTTGGCACCTTTGCCATTCTCGCCGCGCCCAACGCACGGCGAGTTGTCGCGGTTGAGGAGTCGCCGGTTGCCGCCACCGATGCGCGCTTTAACGCCCAGAATCTGGGGGCGGCGAATGTTT
The DNA here is from genome assembly GCA_038232175.1 of Thermomicrobiales bacterium. Lineage (GTDB taxonomy): Bacteria > Chloroflexota > Chloroflexia > Thermomicrobiales > JALYUS01 > JALYUS01. The sequence continues at coordinate 399 of JBBSII010000291.1, read as the reverse complement.
CCGTGCACACGCGCAGCGCGGAACAATTCCTTGCGGCGTTTAATGAGCGGATCGACGCGGTTGTGCTCGACCCCCCGCGCGCCGGATGCTCGCCCCCTGTGCTCGCGGGATTGGCGCGTCTGCGTCCACGGCGGATCGTCTACGTCTCCTGCGACCCGGCAACGCTCGCGCGCGATCTGAAAACCCTGACCGAGGCGTACGCGATTGAATCGTGCCAGTTGATCGACCTGTTCCCACAGACATTCCACTTGGAGAGCGTCACGGTCTTGCAGCGACGTGGGGGAGCGAGGAAACAATGAACGAGAAAGTGACGCGCGCGCGGGCGCAGGTCTTCGCGCTGGTGCGGGAATGCCCCCCGGGGCGGGTGACAACGTACGGCGTGCTCGCGACCGCCATCGG
>JBBSII010000290.1:0-6038 GCA_038232175.1 Thermomicrobiales bacterium | reverse complement strand
CGACGCCGCGGACACCGGCGCAGGTGATGCAGATCGTCGCGCCGTTCGTCGCGGCGGGCGCACCGGCACCGGCGCCGAGCCAGCCGAGCGCGCCGAGCGCGCCGCCGCGCACGGGTGATGGCGGCGAGGCCGCCTACGTGCGGCGGTTGGGCGACGGGTAAGCGCGCGAGCGACCACCGATAGATTCATCGGTTGAAGAGCGCGGGGGTCGTGGGACGATTCGTTCCACGGCCCTTTTACTTGTTACTCGTTACTCGTTACTCGTTACTCCACCGCGCCCGGTCCGCGCACGAATTGACCGGGGGTCGCGCCCGTGTGCGTCGCGTCTTCGAGGACGCGCGTACCGTTGACCCAGACATCGCGCACACCGACGGAGAGTTGGTGCGAGTCCGCGAACGTCGCGCGGTCGGCGATGGTCTTCGGGTCGAAGAGGACAACATCGGCGTAGCACCCGGCGCGCAGCAGCCCGCGATCGCGCAAACCGAGGCGATCCGCGACGGCGGAGGTCATCTTGCGGACGGCGTCTTCGAGCGTCAGCACCCCCTCCTCGCGGACGTACTTGCCGAGGACGCGGGTATACGTGCCATAGGCGCGCGGGTGCGTCGGGCCGCGCTCCGCCGCCCACGCCGGGTCCACGCCGCCCGCGTCGGTCGAAATCTTCATCCACGACTGCTGCAACTGCCGCGCGAGGTTCTCCTCGGTCATCATGAAGTAGATCGTGCTGATCCGCTGCCCCTCCGCGACGAGCAGGTCAATCGCGGTGTCGAGCCAGTGCGTGCCCCGCTCCGCCGCGATCGCGGAGAGGCGCATGCCGTTGTATTTCTTCAGTTCGGGTCGCTCCAACCCGACGGGCACGATGCCGTCCGGCCCGTTCAGCTTGCCCATCGCCTCCCAATCGCCGGAGGGGTTGAGCGCCTCGGCGCGAATCTTCGCGCGCATCGCGGGGTCGCGCAGGTTCTCGTAGAGCTTGCCGTCGGCGGCGGCCCACGGCGGCAGCACGGACGACAGCCCCGTGCCGCCCGCGATGTACGGGTACATGTCGGCAGTCACATCCTGCCCCGCCGCGCGGGCGTCGTTGATCATCTGGATCGCGGCGGGCATCTTGTTCCAGTTCTCCCGTCCCGCTGCTTTGAGGTGGTAGACCTCGACGGCGCAGCCGGCTCGCCTGCCGATCTCCAGCGCCTCCTCCAGCCCTTCGAGGAACTGATCGGCCTCCGAGCGCAGGTGGGTGATGTAGACGCCGCCGTACCGCGCGACGACCTCGCAGACCGCCACGATTTCGTCCGTACCGACGTACGCATCCGGCGGGTAGATGAGCGCGTACGAGACGCCAAACGCGCCGTCCTCCATCGCCTCGGTCATCACGCGGCGCATCGTGGCGCGCTCCTCGGCGTCCGCCTGGCCCATCGCCATGCCCCGCGCGTACTGCCGGAGCGTACCGCCGCCGAGGAAGGAGCCGACATTGGGCGAGACGCCGCGCTCCGTCATCGCCTCCAGCCAGTGCCGGAAGCGCGTCCAGTGGCGCGCGCGCTCTTCCCACTCCGTCAGGTTGATCGGGAAGATGGCGTTCCGCATCGGCGAAGGGATCTGGCCGCCGAAGGGCGCGGGCGTCCACGCCTCGCCCATGATCTCGGTCGTCACGCCCTGCGTGATCTTGGAGAGGCAGTGCGCGTCAACCATCAGTGGGAGGATCGAATGGCTCTGGATGTCGATAAAGCCGGGGCAGACGACCAGACCCGCCGCATCGACGATCTCGCCCACATCATCCGTCGGCAACTGGCCCGACGGCGCGACCGCCGCGACGCGCTCCCCGACGAGCGCGACATCGCCATAGAACCACGGGTTCCCAGTGCCGTCCACGACCTGCGCGCCACGGATCAAGACATCACTCTGCACGATGCACCTCCTCACGTACCGATCACGAACATCGCTGGGGATATTCTAACCCTGAACTCCGAACCGTCCCCTCCTGTTCATCACGATGGCGCGTTGGTCGGTGGCATTCCCTCTCCCAGCGTCTGCATCAGCCGGTTCGCCCACGCGAACATCGCCGTCGCGTGGGTCACGTCGAGGATTTCCCCATCCGACAGCCCTACCCGCCGCAATGGCGCGAGATCGGCCCCGGTCATCCCCGCCGGGTCGCGCGTCAACTTAACGGCATAATCGACGATGGCGCGTTCGCGCTCGCCAAGCTCCGTCCCCACGCCCTCATCGAGCAGTCGCTGGATGGCCTCGGTCTCCTTGGTGAGTTGCGCGTATCGCCGCGCGTGGACGGAGGTGCAGTAGACGCAGCCGTTGACGATCGACGCGGCGGCAGACGCCAGCTCGCGGTCGGAGCGCCGCACCCCGCCGGGGCCGTACATCACCACGTTGAAGAGCGCGGTGCGCTCCCGCAGCGCGGGCAGGTCGTGCGCCAGCAGCGCGTAGTAGGGTCGGCTGTCCGGGGAGGGCGCGACCTTATCGACCAACGCGGCCTGCTCGGGCGTCGCGCCAGTCTCATCGACCGTTTCGAGCCACGCATGCCACTGGAGGACATCCATCGTGAAGTGGGGGCGCTGCGTCGTGCTCATGTTCCTGCTTCCTCCGCGAGGAGGCGCAACCCGACGAGGGTGCGCACCTCGAAGCTCAGAAAGGCGATCAGTTGGGAAATCGTCACAATGTCGCGCGGGCTGAGGCCAGCGGCCTTTAGTGCTGCGACGTGCGTCGGCGCGGAGACGCCCGGCTCCCGCGTCAGCAGGTCCGTGTGCCCCAGAATTGCCTGCTCACGCGGCGAAAGCGTCGCACCGTCAGGGAACTGCTCAATCGCAGCGAGCGCTTCGTCGCTCGTCCCGAGGTCGCGCAGGCGCGCGCGGTGCCACGCTGCAACCGTTGGGTTCGGCGTCAGCACGGCGACGCGCAGCGCGACCATCTCGCGCTCGTAGCAGCTGACCCCGGCGGGATCGTCCGGTTCCAGCAGCGCCTCGTAACTCCCCTGCGTGTGGCGCACAACGTCCGGTCGCTGGGCGCGCAGTTGACCGATTGCCGAGTCCGGCGTGATCCCGGCGAACCGGTTCATCATGTCCTCACCATTGGTCTCAGTCGGCGTGATCGTCGGGTCTGGGTTCTGTGCCATACGCTTCACCTTTGCCTTACCTGATGCGGCTTGATACGGGTTTCCCGCAGTTACGGTCTCCGCTCATCATAGCAACAGCGAGGTACACGTGAAACCCGGCACTCGCGAGCAGATTACCGGCCACTCAATCCCAAGTACGTCAGCATCGCCGCGCCCGTCTTGATCCCCTTGTAGAAGCGCTCAATTTCGAGGTTCTCGTTCGGGGCGTGGTTCGCCTCGTCGGCGTTGGCGTAGGGGACACCAAAAGCGGGAATGCCAAGCGTCTTCGTGAAGACGTAATCGGGCAGGCTGCCACCCATCGCGGGGACGAGCAGCGGCTCCTCGCCCTGCCCCGCCGCGATGCCCCGCCGGATCGGCTCGGTGTACGGCGAGTCGATCCGCGTCTTCGACGGGTCCATCGACCCTTGCCGGATCACGCGCACGGCGGGGGCGTGGCGGCGCACATGCGCCTCCACCTTCGCAAAGACCTCGTCGGCGGTCTGTGACTCGACGAGGCGGATGTCGCACTTCGCGAACGCCTCATGGGGCAGCACGGTCTTCGAGCCGGGGCCGCCGTAGCCGCCGTGCAGTCCGTTGATCGTGAAGGTCGGCCACGACGACAGACGCTCGTAGAAGCCACGCGCGTGCGGCTCGTCGAGCGCCTCCAGATCGAGCATCCGCATCACCCCATCAACATCGATCGGCAGGTTCTCCAGCATCTCCTTCTCCAGTGCGGTCGGCGGGTCAACATTGTCGTAGAAGCCGTTGATCGTCACGATGCCCCGGTCGTTCTTCATTGTGCCGAGCAGGTGCACGAGCGTCCAGATCGGGTTGGGCGCGACGCCGCCCCAGTTGCCGGAGTGCAGATCGCAGTTCGCGCCGCGCGCCTGCAACTCGAAACTGAGCACACCACGCACGCCGAAGCGGAGCCGCGCGCGACCGTCCACGTCCACCGGCCCATCGCTCGTGATGACGAGGTCGGCGTGCAACTCGTCGCGGTGCACGCGGACGAAGTGCGGCATCTGCGGGCTGCCGATCTCCTCCTCGCCTTCGAGCAGCACCTTGACGTTGCACGGCAGCGCCCCCCGGCACGCGAGCAGCGATTCCAAGGCCATGATCTGCGCAAAGTGTTGCCCCTTGTTGTCGCCCACGCCGCGCGCGTAGAGCCGCCCGTCGCGGATCGTCGGCTCGAATGGCGGCGAGAGCCACTCCTCCAGCGGGTCGGGCGGCTGGACATCATAGTGACCATAAAGCAGGACGGTCGGTGCACCGGGCACGTCGTTCCGCTCGGCGAGCACCATTGGCCATCCGTCGGTCGGGATGATCCGCGCGGCAAGGCCGAGCCGGTTCATCACGTCCGCGATGTACGCGGCAACCTCGGCGATGCCCAGCCCGTGCGCGCTGATGCTGGGGCGGCGGACATAGTCGATCAACCGGTCGAGGAAATCCTGCCGGTGTGCGTCCACATACGCGAACAGATCGCGCAGATCGAGATCGGGCGCGGCTTGCGACGACATGGGGCCTCCGAAGTACTGAGTGCTGAGCAACGAGTGACAACAACAAGAGCTGGAGGCCGAGTATAACACTCGGCCTCCGGCCTTTATCATTTTTTTCCCGCTACTCAGCACTCAGCACTCAGCACTCAGCTACTCAGCACTCAGTCCCTACCCCTCCACGCTTGCCGGCGCGGGTGGGGTGAGGGTGGCGATGACGAAGAGCGAGCGGAAGGCGCGGCACCAGATGTCGGCGGTGTCGTACTGCGCGGGGTCGAAATCGGCGGGCAGCGCGTAGTTCTGGTTGCCCTTGTTGCCCTTCAGGCCGCCGAGGTCGAGCGTGCCGTCGGGGCCGCTGATCCGCACGCGGAGATCGGGGCCGTTACTGACGCTCAGGTTCTCCAGGCGGAGGATGTAGGAGCCGTCGTCGATTTGATAGACCGTCGCCTGCCCGCTCCCCGGCTCGTCCACGACCGCAAAGACGCCCGTTTTCACCACCACCGGGTCGGCGGCGACGGACTGCACGCCCAGCGGCAGCAAGAGCAGGAGCGCGACGAACATCGCACCGCTCAAGCGCACGATCCGCCCAGTGTCCACTCGTCCGGTATGCATCTTCTTCATCGTTTGTTCTCTCCCTCGTTGCGCCACATCATCCCAGCCATCCAGTCTTCACCGGGTAGCGCCATTTCGCCATAGGAGTGGGACGTTTCGGGAACGCAAACATGACGAAAGCCTTACGAGGCTATTTCGGCGCAGGCTCCGGTGGGTCGGCGGTCTGGGGAGAGACGAGGGGAAGTTCATCGAAGAGGAGCATAGTGTCGTCGGCGGCGAGGCGGTTATTGCGGAGGAAGCCGCAGCCGAGGCATTGATGGACGACCATCGGCTCGCCATTGGGCCGCGTGAACCGCCCGATGGGGGCCATCTTCGCGCCGCAGTCGCTCGCGCGGTCGCCGGGGCGCCCGCCGTCCACATGGCGAGAATACAAACAGAGGGGGCAGTGGTTGCGGTGCTTGCCGCCGCTGACCGTCGGCCCGATGAAGGCGCGGCAGTGGACGCACTTGAACGCCTCCCGGCCCTCGCGCACGGCGCGCGTCGGGCCGCGCCGTGCGGCAGACGTCGCAACGTCCTGCATCTCCCGTTCCGGCATCCGTGCTTTCCGCCGCTCGCGCTGCTTCGTGCGGGACGGCGCATACACGCCCTCGTCGTATTCATCAATTTCATCGTATGTCACTGGATGATCCATTGCTCCACTCAGTCCTCAGCACTATTCCTCTGGGATGCAGACATGCCCGACGCCATCCGCGATGTTGATACGGGTGCCGAAGGGCTCGGAGAGGTCGGCGAAGCGGCGGAGGGTCGCGTCGGCCTGGGCGCCTGAGGCGAGCCGTGGGATGCCGCGCTCCCAGACCGGCTTCTTGAAGCCGAGCGCGAGCGGATAGAGCGCGATGGCGCGG
>JBBSII010000289.1:0-6048 GCA_038232175.1 Thermomicrobiales bacterium | reverse complement strand
GCGGGATTGCGCACGCCGCCGGCCATCTGGAGTGCGGCATACGTCGGCCCGCTGTTGTCCGGGTCGCCGACAATCGGGGTGGGGGGCGGGGAGCGGTGTGCGAAGAGCGTATCGCCGAGCTGGATATCCCCGCTGATCAGTTCGGTGGCGAGCAGGCCGTTGGTGACAACGCCGTCGGCGAGCTCCATCCTTCCCTTGTCGAAATACTGGACGAGCCGCTGCCCGCCCTGCGCCTCCCGGTAGGGTTCCTGCTGCCCAGCGCCGGCATTGACGAGCGGCCCCCAGAAGTCGGGGACGCGTTGCTCGTCGTGTTGCCAACGTTGGGCAAAGAGCGGCGAGGCAAAGTTCTGTGCCGCCTGGATGCTCCGGGCACCGAGGAGTACGACAACAGCGATACTGAGCAGACGAAGGGGCTTTCGTGGGGACATAGGAACCTCCCGCAGAGGGTGAGCAAACCGGTACAGAGGGAACGACGCGGACACCGCGTGTGTTCCATGCCTGCGCGACGCACCGGATCGCGACGAGGTCGGCGTGCCGCAGTGCCGCTCACGCGCGTCGCCACAACCGTGACCGTCGCGGGTGCGCCCAGAGCACGGCACCGATCGAGATCGCCGCGAGGGCGATGGGCAGGGCATCGCTCGCGAGCTCGGGATGTTCGCCGCGGATTGAACTGACCATGATGGCCACCAGGCCGAGCACATAGACCTGGATGGCGGCGGGGTTGCGCAGCGGATCGCGCATGGCGAGCAGGGGGCAGATGACGAGGACCACGAGCCAGAGGGAGATCATGTAGTTGATCATATGGCCGATGGAGCCGGGCCAGCCCCAGTGCCAGCCACCGGGAGCCAGGAAGCCGACGGCGAGGAGGAAGAGCCAGATGCCGGCCCCGCCGCCGAGGGCGATCTCCAGCCGCGTGGTCGTCGCCGACTCATGTTCCCCCGTAGTCATGATTATTGCCTCCCGTCACCTACCACGCGCCTCCTATCCGCGTACATCATTGCACACGCCGTGACAGATGGCGTAAACTGGCCCTTCGGTATCACGAGCGCGGATGAAAAATTTGTCAGGCGGCGATCTGGGTTCCGCATCGGTTCGTCACACAATCGATGTATTGTGTACAATAGTTGCCGCGCACCGATGTTCGCACGTCTCCGACCGGCGACGCGGCACTGCGCGGGGCACGAAGAAGTACAGGAGCATCATGCAGACGATCGATCAGACCTTTCACGTGACGTATCGCTACCCGGTTGCATTCACCACCGATCTCTTCGGCCGCGAGAACTCCCTCCTGCGGGACGTGATCCGTGCCCAGAGCACGCACTTCCCCCAAAAAGTCCTCTATGTCATCGACGCGAGCGTCGCGTGCCTTCACCCCGGTCTCTGCGCATCGGTGGAAGCCTACTGTCGGCACGACCCGGCGACGCTCGCCCTCGCCGCCCCTCCCCTGCTCATCGAAGGTGGCGAACAGGCCAAGAATGATCCTTCCCATGTGACGGCGATCCAGCGCGCGATCCATGCCCATGCCATCGACCGGCAGGCCTATGTAGTCGTCATCGGCGGCGGCGCGGTGATCGACATGGTCGGCTATGCCGCCGCCACCGCCCATCGGGGGGTCCGCCTGATCCGCGTGCCGACCACCGTCCTGTCGCAGAACGATTCCGCCATCGGCGTCAAGAACAGCGTCAATGCCTTCGGGAAGAAAAACTTCCTCGGCACGTTCGCGCCCCCTGCGGCGGTGCTAAATGATGCGAACTTCCTCGGCACATTATCGGATCGCGACTGGCGCAGCGGCATCGCGGAAGCGATCAAGGTGGCGCTCCTGAAAGATCCTGCGTTTTTCGCCCGGATCGAAGGCGATGCCGGGGCGCTCAACGGGCGGGAGATGGCGGCGATGCAAGCCCTCATCTACCGCTGCGCCGAACTCCACCTCGCGCATATTGCGACCAACGGCGACCCCTTCGAGTTCGGCTCGTCCCGGCCGCTCGACTTCGGGCACTGGGCGGCACACAAGCTGGAGTACCTGTCGGATTATCGCCTTCGCCACGGCGAGGCCGTCGCGATCGGCATCGCGCTTGATGCGACCTATTCCTACCTGGCGGGCCTGCTCCCGGCCGATCACTGGCACCGCATCCTCGCCGCGTTCACGGCGCTCGGACTGGCCGTCTCCGCACCGGAACTCACCTTGCCCGCGCCCGACGATCCGGATTCGTATGCGGTGCTCGCCGGTCTCCGCGAGTTCCGCGAACACCTCGGCGGACAGCTGACGGTGATGCTCCTCCGGGGTATCGGCGACGGGGTGGAGGTACACGACATCGACACGAGCCTGATGGTCGAGTCGATCAGAATCATCGGGGAATACCAAGCGACACTCGGTACGCACGACACAGGAGGGACCGCATGGATCGCCACGCCAACACTTGTCCGCTGACGCAGGAACAAATCATCGAGCAGTCATTCATCGAGCACCGCATCAAGATCCTCGATATCGCCGCCTTCCTCGACCGTCTCGACCGTTCGATCGAGCGGAATGCCGAGGACGATTTCCGGGTCGTCTCGTTCCGCGCGGCGCTCGCGGCGCTTTCCGGTGATGCGCCGGGGCGCGTCGAGCGGACTCAGATGATCTTCAGCGATCCGACCGTCGAGTTGAAACCGGAACTCGACCAGAAAGCCGCTTTCGGCGCCTACGATTCCGCGCGGACCCCCGCGAACGTCTAAGGAGGTACGGACATGGACTACATCGACCTGCATGCCCACATGGCCTCGCGCACGACCGACGACTATCAGAAGATGGCGCTGACGGGTTGCGTCGCCCTCACCGAGCCTGCCTTCTGGGCCGGGTTCGACCGCCGATCGGTGGACGCCTTCGCGGATTACTTCAGCCGACTGACCGACTTCGAGCCGAAGCGCGCCGCGCAGTACGGCATCCAGCACTACACCTGGCTCTGCCTCAATCCGAAGGAAGGCGAGGACCGGGCGCTGGCCCGGCAGGTGCTGGAGCTCATCCCGCAGTTCCTCGATTTACCGAATGTCCTCGGTATCGGCGAGATCGGCCTGAACCGCGTGACGCGCAACGAGCTCGCCACGTTCGTCGATCATGTCGACCTGGCGATGCGCTACGAGCAACTGATCCACATCCACACACCGCACCTCGAGGACAAGTTCAAGGGCACCAAGGTGATCGTCGACACGTTGGCGGCGGACGGGCGGATCGAGCCGGGCCGCGTGATGGTCGATCACGCTGAGGAGCACACAATCGAGATGATCCTCGGCCAGGGATTCTGGACGGGGATCACCCTCTACCCGATGACCAAAGTCTCGCCGGGCCGCGCCGTCGACCTGATTGAGATGTACGGTAGCGAGCGGATCTGTGTCGCCTCCGCCTGCGACTGGGGGGCGAGCGATCCCGTCGCCGTGCCCCAGTTCATCATGGAGATGCGCCGCCGCGGGCACGCGGAGAGCCTGATCCGCAAGATCGTCCTCGACAATCCGGTCGAGTTCCTGGGCCAGTCCGCCCATTTCCACCTCCCGCAGCGCGAGCGGGAGGCTGTTCTGCGCTAGGAGGTAGCTGGCCATGCCAAAGCCGGGATATCGCATGCCGGCATCAGCGAAAGACACGGGCAATGCGCATCGGGACAAACGAGGAGTATCACCTCACCTACTGCACGAATATCCACCCGGCCAGTGGCTGGGATGAGGTGCTGACGGCGCTACGCCACTATGCACCCGCGCTCAAAGCGCGCTTCGCCCCGGATCGCCCCTTCGGCATCGGCCTGCGCCTTTCCGGATTGGAGAGCGTCGAGTTGCTGCGGGGGGAGCAGCTGCGAGACTTCCGCGCCTTCCTCGACGCCGCCGGGCTGTATGTCTTCACCCTCAACGGCTTCCCGTACGGGCCGTTCCACCGACAGGCCGTGAAGGCGGACGTCCACGCGCCCGACTGGCGCGACGAGGAGCGGGTTGCATATACCCTGCGCCTGGTCGAGATCCTCGCCGCCCTGCTCCCCCCCGGCATGGAGGGCAGCATCTCCACGAGCCCGCTCTCCTATAAGGGCTGGGTCGATCAGGGCGACGCGGGCATGTGGGAACATGTCGCCCGCAATGTCGCGCGTGTCGCCGAGGTGCTGGCCCGAGTGCGCCGGGAGCGGGACGTGTTCATCCACCTGGACATCGAGCCGGAGCCCGACGGCCTCCTGGAAAACAGCCGCGAGGTTGTCCGCTTCTACGAGGATTGGCTCGTCCCGGTCGGGGGGCCGATGCTGGCCGACGCGCTCGCGCTCCCCGTCCCCGAGGCGCGCACCTTGCTACTCGACCACGTTCGGGTCTGCTTCGATACGTGCCACGTCGCCGTCGCCTATGAGGAGCCGGGCGAGGTCCTCGACCGCCTGACGGCGGCGGGGATCAAAGTCGGGAAGGTGCAGATCAGCTCGGCGCTCAAGCTCGAGTTGCCGGACGATACGGCGGGGCGGGAGGCGATGGGCGAGGCGCTGCGCCCCTTCGCCGAGTCGACCTATTTGCACCAGGTCGTGCAACGGAACCGGGACGGTTCCTTCCACCAGTATCCCGACCTTTCCGAGGCGTTGCCGGCGATCAATCAGCCGGAGGCCGCGGAGTGGCGTATCCACTTCCACGTGCCGATCTTCGTGGAATCCTACGGCACCTTCGGGTCGACGCAGGAAGGCATCCGGCGCACCTTCAATCTCCTTGCCCAGCATCCTTTCACGCGGCATTTGGAGATCGAGACCTACACCTGGGCGGTGCTGCCGCCGGACCTGAAGGCGGATCTGCTCGACTCGATCGGCCGAGAGTACCAGTGGGTCCGCGATGTCTTCGTATGAGCAGACTCTCGCGCAGCCTCGATCCGGGTCGTGGCGACGGAAGCCGATCGGTTTCCTCACGCTCGCCCGCATCTCCAACAGCCCGACCGTCGCAAGCAACGTCTTGGCGGGCGCCGCGCTCGCGGGTGCATTCCATCGCCACCTGGACGGTGCGCTCGTCCTCCTCGCCTGCGCGCTGATCCTGTTCTACACGGCGGGGATGGTCCTCAATGATCTGTGCGATTACGCGCTCGACTGCCGCCAGCGCCCGGAGCGTCCCTTGCCCTCCGGGGTTGTCCCCCGACGTGCCGCCGCGGCCGCGGTGGTTGTCCTGTTCGGGGCCGGGGCGGCATTGCTGGTACCGGTGGGGACGACTGCATTCGTCAGCGGCGTCGCCCTGATCGGCATGATCGTCCTCTACGATGTGTGGCACAAGGCGAATCCGCTCAGCCCGCTCGTGATGGCCCTGTGCCGACTCCTCGCCTACGTCACGGCATTCCTCGCCTTCGCAGCGCGTCCCTCCGCCGCGCTGGCGGTCTGGGGCGGCGTGCTCGTCGGCTACCTGATCGGCCTCACGTATCTCGCGAAGAGCGAGAGTCGCCCGGACTTCACGCGGTATTGGCCCGCGGTCCTGCTCTTCTTGCCAATTCCCGTCGCCCTCGCGCACCCCTCGCTGCCGGTAGTCGGCCTGGCGGCACTTTTCGCGATCTGGGTCGCGTACAGCATCTCGTTCGTCTACCGCCCGAGCGGTCGCACTATCGGCGGCGCGATCGGGCGCCTGATCGCGGGCGTTTCTCTGCTCGACGGCCTCGTGCTCGCCACCCAGGGCGCATCGGTCTGGATCGGCCTCGCGCTGCTCGCGTTCGGCCTCACCCTCATCCTGCAGCGCCGTATCAAGGGGACATGAGTGCGGACGACGCGATGATAAAGAAGCTGAAAGGAACCGAACGATGAGCGCATTGCGCAAGACGGTGGTGATTAATGCGGTCGGGCTGACGCCCGGCCTGCTCGGGGCGGCGACACCACGATTGCGGGCGTTCGCGGAACGCGGGGCGCGCGCCCAGATCGTCCCGACACTGCCCGCGGTGACCTGCGCCGCGCAGGCGACGTATCTGACCGGCGCCACCCCGGCGGAGCATGGGATCGTCGGCAATGGCTGGTACTTTCGCGACGAGTGCGAGATCAAGTTCTGGCGCCAATCCAACAAGCTTGTCCAGCGCCCGAAACTCTGGGAGAG
>JBBSII010000288.1:0-6054 GCA_038232175.1 Thermomicrobiales bacterium | reverse complement strand
CTCCTCTACGGCGACACCGCATCCGGCGGCTTTGTCTCCGATGCGGACGCCTCCCTCTACCGCGACACCCTACCGGACGGGCGCGCGACGCAGATCACCGGTGCGGGCCACAGCCTCCACGCCCGCAAGCCGCACGAGTTCATCGAGTCCGTGCTCCCATTCTTGCTGGACAACTGAACCACAGAGGCATAGAGAGCACAGAGGAGAAAGGGAAAAGAGAAAAATCCTTTGTGTCTTCTCATTCTCATCGCTGTGTTCTCTGTGCCTCTGTGGTAAATCCCCCATCCCTCGTGGCGCTTTCGCTGGCGTGATTGCCGGGGGCGATATGCGCGCAAGAAGAAAGCCGGAGAGCGAGCTATTGGGCAGTTGTTGCCGCGATGTTGTCAGACGCCCATCGATTTCGCGAGTCCGGTTGGCGCAAGTTCGCTCGTGCAAAACCCGCAGCGTGTCGCCTGGATCGGGACCTGGTTGAAGCAGTATGGGCAGGCGCGCGTCGTCGGGGCACTATCTTCCTGCTTCTTCCGTCGGGTCGCGATCACATTTAATGGCTTGACGATCACGAAGAAGATTACCGCTGCGATGGAGAGAAACGCGACGATGCTGTTGATGAAGTCGCCGATGAGGAAGCGGTTGTGGTTGATGGTGAACGCGATCGCCGAGAAGTCCGGCTTGCCGAAGATCGCGGCGATCAGCGGCGTGAAAATGTCCTTGACGAGCGCGTTGACGACCGCGCCGAAGGCCGCGCCGATGACGATGCCGATGGCTAGATCGACGACGTTCCCCCGCAGGATGAATGCACGAAACTCGCTCAGGGCCTTCATTGCCGTCTCTCCTTCCAGAATGATTGACTGCCCGTTGCCCGCGCTCGCCACTCCCGCATGTAGTAGTTACTATTACTCATGTATGAAGTATCGAACCTTTCCGTAGTATAACGGTCGTGATTGCAGCCAGCAATCACTATCCCCCGCTCGTTGATCGCCGGTGCGCGAACCCGCCCGATGCCGCGTGGTACGATGATACGCAGTGGAGTAGTGGTTCCGTGGACGCTTTTGCGCGAAGAGGGATCGTCTCATGAGGGAGACTCCGGACATTTCAGTGGTGATCGTCAGCCGAAATACGCGGGAGTTGCTGCGCGCCTGCCTTCGCTCCATCGATGCGCACGCGGGTGCGCTGACCGTGGAAACAATTGTCGTCGATAGCGCGTCGTCGGACGGTGCGGTGGCGATGATCCGCGAAGCATTCCCGGCGGTGATCGTGCTCGAACCCGGCACGAATGTCGGCTTCGCGCGCGGCAACAACCTCGGCATCAAGCGCGCGCGCGGCGCGGCGATCCTCCTGCTGAACCCGGATACGACGCTAACACCGGGCGCGCTCGGTACATTGCTGGCCGCGCTCCGTGATGATCCGGCGGTCGGCGTTGTCGGGCCATGCCTGCGCTACCCCGACGGGAGTGTGCAATCCTCCCGTCGCCGCTTTCCCACGCTACTGACGGCGGCGGTCGAGAGCACCGTCGTGCAGGAGTGGCGACCGGGCCTCCCCGCCCTCGCGCGTTACTACATGAGCGACACGCCGCTCGACGCACCTGCGGATGTGGACTGGCTCGTTGGGGCGTGCCTGCTGGTGCGGCGCGCGGTCTTTGCGCGCGTCGGCCTGCTCGATGAGCGATCGTTCCTCTACTCCGAGGAGCCGGAGTGGTGCTGGCGCGTCCGGCGGGCCGGGTGGCGCGTGGGCTACATCCCGGCGGCCCTCGTCTGGCACCATGAGGGGGCGAGCACCGGGCAAAATGTGCTCGTGCGGCAGCGCGCCTTCGCGCTCAGCAAGGCGCGGCTGATGCGGACGCTCTACGGCCCCGTCATCGGGTGGGCGGCGCGCGCACTCCTCGTCGCGGACCAGAGCGTGCGGCTCGTGCGTGAGGCTGGGAAATGGATGCTCGGTCACAAACGCGACCTGCGCGCGGCGCGGATCATCGCGGCGTGGGGCACGCTCCGCGCACTCATCGCGCCGCCCGGCTGGGGGCCGTGACGATGCGTGTGCTGCTCGTCTCCGCCGAGTACCCGCCGCAACCCGGCGGGGTGGGTGACTACACCGCTCTCCTCGCGAAGCATCTCGCGGAGTCGGGCGCGTCGGTGGCGGTGCTGACATCGGGGGATGGCTCGGTCGTCGATGATGGCGTGGTGCGCGTCCATCGAACCGTGGCGCGGTGGCATTGGGACGCGGTGCGAACGGTGCGTGCAACGCTGACGGACGAACGACCGGATGTGCTCCATATCCAGTATCAGACGGGGATGTACGGGATGCATCCGGCCATCAACGCCCTGCCGAACCTGCTCGGTCGCCGCAATGGTGGGCAGGGTCGGCCCGCCATCGTGACGACCTTCCACGACCTCCTGCACCCCTACCTCTTTCCCAAAGCGGGGCCGTTGCGCCCGCAGGTGACACGCCATCTGGCGCGGGCGAGCATGACCGCGATTGCGACGAATGGCGCAGACCTCGCGACACTGCGCGGGTGGGGCGCGAATGCCGCGCTCATCCCGATCGGGAGCAACATCCCGCTCGCGCTGAACGTGGATCGCGACGCCATTCGCGCGCGCTATAGCGTCCCGCCCGATGCGCTGCTGCTGACGACGTTTGGCCTCGTGCAACACACGAAAGGGCTTGATACGCTGGTCGACGCGCTCGACGTGCTCCGTAGCGCGGGGCGAATGGTGCATTTGCTGCTCGTTGGTGGCGGATCAGCGGCGATTGAGAGCATAAGCAGCCAAACGGAAACGATGACGCACACCGGTGCGCTGCCTGCGGACGATGTGGCATTGGCGCTGGCGGCGAGCGATGCGTGCCTGCTGCCGTACGACGACGGCGCGTCGCCGCGTCGTGGGAGCCTGCTCGCCGCGCTGACGCAGGGTGTCCCGGTCGTGACGACCCGGCCACAACGTGGCGTCTATGATGGCTTGCCGGAACTCCGCGATGGCGACGGGGCACTGTTCGTGCCGCCGCGTGATCCGCGCGCATTGGCGGAAGCCGTCTGCCACATCGCGGATAATCGGAATCGGAATCGGAATCGGACGCTCGCGGGGCGGCTCGCGGTGGGAGCGCGTGCGTACGCCGCGCAGTTCGCGTGGCCGGAGATTGCGCGGCAAACGCTGGCGGTGTATGCGCGCATCGGCGCGGCGCCCATGCCCGTCGCAGCACTCGCCACAGGCGCGGGGGTGGAGCGCTGATGGCGGTCGGGACGCGAACACAGACAACGGAGGCCGCCATGCCGCCGTCACGCACGGAGCGCGGTCAGCGTCTGCGCGGTGAAGCCATTCCGCTCGCGCTGCTCGCGCTGTTGACGCTCGTCGCCGGTGCGCTGCGTCGCTACCATCTCGGTCAGCAGAGCCTCTGGTTCGATGAGGCGGACCTCGTGATCCGGGCGCGGGAACCACTCGGTCAACTGCTGCGGAACTTCGTCCACCCCGGCGAGAACGGCCCGCTCTACACGCTCGGGCTGGCGTGCTGGATGAAGGTCTTCGGCACGTCGGAGGTCGCCGTCCGTCTGCCATCCGCCATCGCGGGGACGCTCGCGATCCCGGCGTTCTACGGCCTCGGTCGTGCCCTGCGCGGTTCGCGCCTTGGCCTGATCGCCGCCGCCCTGCTGACCATCTCGCCGTACGCCCATTGGTACGCGCAGGACGCGAAGATGTACAGCCTGCTCGTGCTCCTGACGATCGTCTCGACGTGGCTCCTGCTCATCGCGGTGCGGCGCGGTGGCGCGGCGTGGTTCGCGTACGGCGTGGTTGCCGCCGCGACACTTTTCGTCCATGCGACATTTATCTTCCTTCTGGTGGCGCACATCGCCGTTGCTGTCGTGCTCTGGCGGCGTGGTGATGGGGTCTGGCCTGCGGGAAGAGAGGCGCGCTGGCTCGGAATCATCATCGGGATCGCTGTTTTGCCGCTCGCGGTCTGGGGTGTGGCTTTCGCCGCCGGTCACGTCCCGACGTGGCAGGTGCAGGCGACGCCGTGGGCGATCGTGCGTCGGATGCTCGTTGAATTTAGCGTCACGCATCGTGCCGATGCCTCGACGCAACAATGGGGAGTGACACTCGCGGTCGTCCTCGCCGCGCTTGGTGTCGGCCTGACATGGTACGCCGCACCACGTTCAGCGAGCGGCGCAACGACGACTGCATGGTCGCCGCGCGCGATGATCGGCATTGTGCTTGGCATCACCTTGATACCAGGCCTGCTCTTCCTGCTGATCTCGCTCCGGCAGCCAGTGTTCGAGCCACGCTACCTCACCGTCGTGCTGCCAGGGTTCCTGCTGCTTGTCGCGCTCGGCTTGGATGGGCTGCTCCGCTGGCGACCAACCTGGCTTCTGGCGGCGATGGGTGGATGTGCGGTCGTCTGGCTCGCGTCGATGCCGCTGCGGGACGTGAACCTGTCGACGCTCCCGCAGAAGGAGGACTGGCGCGAGGCGTATCGCCACCTCGGGGAACACGCCCGCGCCGGCGATGGCGTCGTCGTCTATCCGGGGTATCTCCGCACGACGTACGACTACTACGCGCTCCGCTTCCCGGCGCTCCGCGATCTGCCCGTCATCACGCCGCCCTCGCTCGCGCCGGAGACGGACATTTCGGATCGCGCGCTCGTCGCGTTCTTCGCGAGCAACACGCGCGGCTGGGAGCGGGCGTGGCTGGTCGAGTCCCCGGAGCGCGCCCCGACGCAGGACCCGGACGGACGGATCATCGGCTATTACGCAGCCCAGACGCTCTTCGAGAAGCGCGAGTACAACGGCGTCCTGCTCGATTGCTACGCATATGATGGGCCATTCCTCGCGGACCACCTGCGCCCGCCGATCCCCACGAATGTCTCGTTCGGGGAGACGGGCATCGTGCTGCTCGGCGCGGCGTTGCAGACGCGGGACGGGTCGCCGCGCGTGCAACGCGGCGCGTTCGCGCCGCTCCTGCTCCGGTGGGTCTCCCCAGACGCGCGGGCGCCGATGGAGTACATCGTGCTCGTACGCCTCGTCGATGGAGCGGGCAGGGAGGTCGGGCGCTACGACATCCCGCCGCTCGACGGGAACTGGCCAACAAACACCTGGGAGCCGAAGGACGACCCGTACGACCCGCACGACCTGCTCATCCCGCCCGATCTCTCGCCCGGCCCGTACCGCATCCTCGTCGGCCTCGCACCGCGCGACGACCCCGCGCACCCCCTGCCGATCCGCACGCGCGACGGCTCCCGCGCCGACACCGATGGCCTGCTCCCAATCATGACAATCACCGTCACATAAGCGCGGGCTGCGGAGGGAGAAACCGAATGAACCGCAAAGACGCACAGGGACGCAAAGAGGGTCTTTACATAGAGGACACGGAGCACACAGAGGGCACAGAGAAGAGAAATACTGGGGATTCCTCTGTGTGCTCTGTGCTCTCTGTGTTAAAACTAGTCTCTCTTTGCGTCCTCTGCGTGAATCCGGTTTGACGCTCTTCTCGTACGATTATCCGCGCTGCGCGGCGACCCACTGCGCGAGGAAGTTGGCCATCGCGTCGAGATAGGCCCGCCCGTGTTCGGCGGTCGCGGGGCGGGCATCGCCGAGGATGCCGTTCTTCGTCAGCGCGGGCATTCCCTGGGTGAAGATGATCTCGCTAACCTTCGCGTCGAAGGGGCCGACGTAGCCCGCCTCCGCGTGATCCATCCGCACCAGATCGGGCCGCAGCAGGAGATCGAGCGAGGTCTCGCTCTCGCCCGCATGTGCCCCGGATACCTCCGGGGAGATGCCGAACTGCGCGGAGACCGCGCTCAGCACGCCGACGAAGCCGACAAGGTCGGAGAACGCTACGGCGGTCGCGCCGCCGAGGTCGTCGTTCAAGCCCTGCATCGCCCGCGCGAGCGGGGCGAAGTTGCCGCCGTGCGAGGGAACGAAGGCGATGGTGCGAAAGCCGTGCCGCGCGAGCGAGCGGGCGACATCGCGCACGACGGCGACGAACGTCTCCGTGCTCAGCGTCACCGTGCCCGCGAATGACATATGATGCTCGGAGCAGCCGATGGTGATCGTCGGCCCTTGCAGCGCGTTGG
>JBBSII010000287.1:0-6055 GCA_038232175.1 Thermomicrobiales bacterium | reverse complement strand
CTTCGGCTTCTTCGACGACGACGACAACAAGTTGAAGAACCTGCAGAAGTTCGACAAAGCGGCGGCGCTGGATGCCCTGAAGGGTACCACCTTTGAGGGCGGGCGCAACTGGCCGAAGGTGACGCTCTCCTACAACTCCTCCGACCTCGACATCCCGACCGGCTACCCGGACGAGGTTGCGCGCCAAATCAAGGATGCGATCAACATGGATGTGCAGTTGGAGCCATTGGAGGGAAAAGTCTGGAATTCCCGCCGCTTCGCGCTCGACCTGCAACTTCTGCTCTACCGCTGGTACCAGGACTACCCGGACCCCCACAACAACTACTACCAGGTCTTCAGCATCCATAACAAGGGTGCGGCCCGGCAGTCGTATACCGATCCAACCTTCGACGACCTGGCGACCAAAGCGGCGGCGGAGACCGATCAGAAAAAGCGACTCGATCTCTACCACCAGGCGGAGACGCGCATCCAGCAGCAGTACGCCTACATGCCGATCCACTGGCGCACGGACAACTACGCCATCAAGCCGTATGTGGCGAATGTGCCAAAGAACAAGCAGGGCTATGTCGTGATGAACACCAACATCTTCATCCGCGCCTGGGATCGCGCCTACGTGACTGATGCCAGCCCGCACGACCCGCCGAAGTAGAGGGAAAGGCCTAACCCCCGGCCCCTTCCCCGGTGGGGAAGGGGTGACTCAGTCCGAATATCCGTGCGCTCCCCTTAGCGCCGTGGTCTCTCGGCGGCTCACTCCCCCTTCCCCACGGGGGAAGGGGATTGGGGGGTTAGGGCCTCCGGTTACAATTCGCCGGAGGATCAGTCGAAACACCAGCGTTTCGTAGACAAAGGCATCCAATTGGGTGTCTTTGCTCTGTTTTCGTCGCCAATTGGGGGTTTCCGTCCGGCGGGCCGCTGTGCTATGCTGACGATGCACACGGAGGAACCGCATCGCGCCGCGCGGCGAAAGAACGGCGCACCACGATCATGGGAGGGTCAAACTCGATGGCAGAACATCCGAAGCAGCTCTGGTGGAACGGCACGATGGTGAACTGGGAGGACGCGAACGTCCATGTGACGGCGCTCGGCTGGTCGTCCGTCGCGGCAGTCTTCGAGGGCATCCGCGGCTACTGGAACAAGGACCAGGAGGAACTCTACATCTTCCGCCTGACCGAGCATATGGATCGCTTCATGCGCTCGATGAAACTGATGCGCATGGAGCCGCAGTGGGACCGCGACACGCTGATCGAGGCGTGCGTCAACCTCGCGCGCGAGAACGATTGCCGCGCGGACACCTACGTCCGCCCACTCGCCTACTTCGGCAGCTCCACACGCGGCGCGTTCCGGGGCGGCGGCGAGACGGACATCCTCATCACGACGAACCCGATGCCGTCCCACCTGACGACGGGCATGTCGCAGACGGCGGGCGTCTCCTCGTACCGCCGCATCAACGAGGATGTGATGCCGCCGCGCGTCAAGAATATCTCGAACTACCGCAACAGCCAGTTGGCGAGCACCGAGGCGCGCCTCAACGGCTACGATACCGCGATCATCCTCAACCCCGCCGGGCACGTCACCGAGGGGCCGGGCGCGTGTTTGTTCTTCGTGCGCGACAATGTCGTCGTCACGCCCGATCTGACGAGCGGCATCCTCGAGAGCATCACGCGGGACGCCTTCATCACGCTCTGTCGCGCGTCGTTCGGCCTCGAGGTGCAGGAGCGCCCCGTTGATCGGACGGAACTCTACGTCGCCGATGAGGTCTTCTTCTCCGGCACGGCGGCGGAAGTCACCCCTGTGACGATGATCGACCATCACAAGATCGGCAGCGGCGAGATCGGCCCGATCACGAAGCGGCTGGATCAACTCTTCCACGACCTCGTCCGTGGCAGCAACACGGGCTATGAGGCGTGGCGCACGCCCGTCGGCGTCCGCACACTCGCCACCGCAGCGGGTGACGGCGACTAGACAGCGCTTCACCACCGGACAAACAAGTGGGGCAGGCCATGCGACCTGCCCCACTTTCCATTTACGTGGGAACCTTAATTAAACGTCTCCTCCGCGATCATGCGGCGAATCGTCGTGTCGAACGCCTCGATGGTGCGGTCAACGTCGGCGTCGGTGTGCGCGACGGAGAGCAGCCCGCCACCGTGGAAAACGTCGATCCCCTCGTTCACCATGCCGCAATGGACCGCTTCCGCAACCTTCCCCGGCATCCCGCGCTTCAGGGTCTCGGCGGCGATGCCCTCGGGCCGGTGCAGGTCGCCATCGGGCGTCCCACCGGGCAGCGGCGTCCCGAGGACGAGGTGGAAGACGCTCGACTCGCCGTAGCAGAACCCTGGCACCTCCTCGTGCAGCAGCACGCGGTTGAACCCGGCGCGCAGCCGCGCGGCGAGGCGGTCGGCATATTCCTGCTGCGCGGGGTCCGCGAGGATGCGGAGCGCGGTCACACCGGCGACGGCGGAAAGCGGGTTCCCGTTGAACGTGCCGGGATGCCCCACCTTCTTGTGGCGGTTCCATTCCGGGTCGTCGCGGAATGTCAGGAGGTTCATAATTTCCGCGCTCCCGGCGACCGCGCCGCCCGGCAGGCCACCCGCGAGAATCTTCGCCATCGTCGTCAGGTCGGGCGTCACGCCCTCCTTCGCCTGCACGCCGCCCGGCGACCAGCGGAACCCCGTGATGACCTCATCGAAGATCAGCACGACACCGTGCTTCGTCGTAATCTCCCGCAGGCGTTGCAGATGGCCCGGCGGGTGCGGGATCGACGACCACGACGCGCCGGACGCTTCGAGGATCACGGCGGCGATGTCGCCCTCGGCGAGACGGGCGTCCGCGAAGTCGAGATCGTTCACTGGCGCGACGACGACGGTCGCCAGCGCCTCTTCGGGTACACCGGCGGACACGGGGACATCCCACGGCGGCTGCTGGCCCGCCGTTGCGTAATCATGCCAGCCGTGAAAGTGGCCCGCGAACTTGAGGATTTTCGTCTTGCCCGTGTACGCGCGCGCGAGCCGGAGCGCCATCATCGTCGCCTCGGTGCCGCTCGACGTGAACTTGACCAGTTCCGCCGAGGGGACGAGCCGCTGCACCTGCTCCGCCCACACGATCTCGTGCTCGTTGCCCGCGCCGAGGTGCGTCCCCTTCGCCGCCTGCTGCTGCACCGCCGCGACGATCTCCGGGTGGCTGTGGCCGAGGAGCAGCGCGCCGTGCCCGACGACGTAGTCGATGTACCGGTGCCCGTCCACGTCCCACTTGTACGCGCCCTCGGCGCGATCCATCGTCAGGGGGAAGGGCTTCATGTGTCGCACGTCGTGCGCGATCCCGCCAGGAAGCACCTTCCGGGCGCGTTCGTGCAGCGCGCGAGAGTTCGGGTTCGCCGCGCGGTACTGCTCGGTGATGTTCGTCGTGGTTACCATCGGCTGCTCCTCTCGCAGGGTGGTCTCAGAGGGGTGTCGTCAACGACGCCATCGTAGTGCACGGACGCATTGCATGTCTACAGATATCCTCACCCCCCACGAAATATGAGACCGTCCAAGCTCTAACACCGAGGGCCCTCAGAAGTTGCGCGGCGAATTGACCTTGACACCCTGCTCCCCGGATGGTACACTCCCGCCAGTGAGATGCACTCACATCCCACGATAAAGGAGGTGATGCCCATGGATAGTTCGAGTAGTCGTTTGGGTATCACCGGGAAGAGCACCCGCTAGTACCCGGTGATATCCGAAGGCGAGGGGCGGACGGAAACGTTCGCCCCTCACTTTTTTTGTTTGGAATCCGCCGCATCTGGCACAGTCCGGCAAAGAAGATGCGGATAGATCCGCCCCGTTTTGTTCTCCCACCGTCACATCCATTGGCTACCGACTTGCGTACTACCTTCGGGCGAGGTAAATGCCCTGCCCCTGTTTTTGCACACCTGCTCCGCGTTTGACGCTCGGATAACCCGCGCGTATGATGCGGACGATACTGACGAAGGGCCGTGCGCCAATGGTGGAGTAGCGGTCGATATGAAGGGGACAGCGATGTCAGTCCTATCCCGTGTTGACAGCCCGGAGGATATCCGCGCGTTGACACCCGCCGAGCGTGTCGAACTCGCCGCCGATGTTCGCACCCTCCTCACCGAAGTCGTTCAAAGCAACGGCGGTCACCTCTCCCCCAACCTTGGCGTTGTCGAACTCACCATCGCACTGCTTGCGGCATTCGATACGCCGCGAGAACCGATTGTCTGGGATGTTGGGCATCAGGCGTACGCGCACAAGATTCTCACCGGGCGGCGCGACCGCTTCCCCACATTGAAGCAATACGGCGGCATCAGCGGCTTCCTGAAGCGTGAGGAAAGCGAGCACGACGCATTCGGCGCGGGGCACACCAGCACCTCGATCTCCGCCGCGCTCGGCTTCGCCGTCGCCAATCAGTTCAAGGGTGAACCGAACCGCCATGCAGTCGCCGTCATCGGCGATGGCGCGATGACGGGTGGCCTCGCGTGGGAGGCGCTGAACAACGCGGGGCACATGGACGCACCGCTGATTGTCGTGCTCAACGACAACGAGTTGTCGATTGCCCGCAGTGTCGGCGCGCTGCATCTCTACCTCAACCGGATGCGCGCGCACCCTGCGTTCACGCAGATGAAGGAGCAGATCGAGCGCGTGATGAAGCGCCTGCCGGCCGGCGAGACGTGGCTGGAACTCGGCAAGCGCTTCAAGGATGGCGTCAAGGAAGTGATGCTCGCGCCGATGATCTGGGAAGAATTGGGCTTCACCTACATCGGCCCGGTCGATGGGCACGACACGGAACTGATGATCGACACCTTTCGCGTGGCGAAGACGATGCCGTCGCCGGTCTTCATGCATGTGCTGACGACGAAGGGCAAGGGCATCGACGCCTGCGAGGCCGACCCGATCAAGACCTATCAGGTGGAAGCGCGGAAGCCCGCCAATGCGCTGCCTTCCCCCCCGAATTACCGCGAGTTCTTCGCGCAGACGCTGATCGATCAGGCGGCGCGGAATGCGCTGATCGTCGGCATCACCGCCGCAATGCCGAGCGGCACCGGTATGGACAAGTTCCAGCAGGTCTACCCGGACCGCATGTTCGATGTCGGCATCGCGGAGCAGCACGCCGTCACCTTCGCGGCGGGTCTCGCGGCGGCAGGCATGAAGCCTGTCTGCGCGATCTACAGCACCTTCCTCCAGCGCGCGTACGACTCGATCATCCATGATGTCGCGACGCAAAACCTCCCGGTTACGTTTGTCGTCGTCAACGCGGGGCTGGTCGGGGATGATGGACGGACGCACCACGGCATCTTCGATGTCGCGTACCTCCGCGCGATCCCGAACATGGTGGTGATGGCCCCGAAGGATGAGAACGAACTGCGGCACATGGTCGCCACCGCGATGGTGCATGACGGGCCGATTTCGCTCCGCTTCCCGCGCGGCGCGGCGCTCGGCGTGCCGCTGGACGCGACTGTCTCCCCCTTGCCGATTGGCAAGGCGGAGACGCTGCGCTACGGCGACGATGTCGCGATCCTCGCCCTCGGCGTCCACGTGCAGACGGCGGTTGAGGCGGCGGACCTGCTCGCGGAGGATGGCATCGCGGCGACGGTTGTCAACGCCCGCTTCGCGAAGCCGCTGGACGAGGAATGCATCCTCGACCTCGCGCGGCGCGTCGGACGGATCGTCACGATTGAGGAAGGCGTGATGGCGGGCGGTTTCGGCTCGGCGGCGCTCGAACTGCTTGCGGCACATCGCGTCACCTGCCCGGTGACGGTGCTCGGCATCCCCGATCGCTTCATCGACCACGGCACACCCGCGCAACTGCGCGAACTCTGCGGGCTGACGGTGGCGAACGTCGCCGCCCAGTCGCGCGTGCTAGTGGCATCCACCGTCCCCGCCATCGAGCGCGCCCGCCGCTGATTGACCCGCGCACAATCGTTTGCGAGACTGAGGGATCGGAGTGGCGCTCCGGTCCCTTCGCGTTTCACCGGGAGAAGCCGCATGATGGCCGATGATCCGACGCCCGCAGTCGAATCCACGCACGGACCGGACGCCTTCGGTGAGATGACCGTGCT
>JBBSII010000286.1:0-6072 GCA_038232175.1 Thermomicrobiales bacterium | reverse complement strand
CGAGATGGGCACGGGAAACACCACGCCCGCGCACATGCAGCCAGCGACCCGGAATCACGCGGTGCTGCAACGCGTGGCGAGCGCGCCTGACGCGCCAGCTGCGCCGACCGAACCAGCCGACGTGGTCGCGCAGAGCGCCTTCAATCCCATGGATCGTACCCACCGGCTGCTCCGCGCGATCGACCAGTCAGACACCAAAATAACGGGCATGGAGGACTGGGCCTATATCTTCAAGCGCCACGTCGATTTCGCGGAAACGGTCGCGGCGCTGAGCCAACTGACGGCAGCGCAAGTGCAGGAGGTCAAGGACGCCTACCTGGCCCATGAGAAGCGGTCGCTCGAGACCGACCTCTTCGGTCCCGGCGAATCAGGCCCACTCACCGACCTGACTGAGGACCAAAGCGCCCAGATTCGGGCGCTGCTCGGAGGCACACAGGCCGGGGCCGGCGCATCGGCGGAGGAGCAACGGACTGCGGCAACGCACGATGCAAGCGCCAGGGCGGCCGAGCTGCACGCGCTGCTCAAGGGTGATCTCGAGCAAGAAGATATCGAACGCGTGATGGGCATCCTGCGGCAGGATGCGACCGCCAATGCCGCGCTCATCGCCGCCTACGGGCGGCTCGGTGCAGACCTGCGACGCGACACCTGGCGGATGGGCGTCCTCGAGGGCCAGCGCGCATGGAAGCTGCTCGATGGGGATAGCGTCGGCGCCGATGCATTCAAAGTCGGCCTCGAACGGGCACGGATCAGCGGGATCGACGAGCGAATTGCGAAACTGCTGGAGGGTATGGGAGGGAATCCGTACAATGTGATGGGCGAGATCGACGACCTCGGCAAGGAGCGCAAGAAGCTCGTCGAGGACATCGAGCAGCGGGCCGAGCAAGCCGGGTCGAAGGCAGGCGTGGCGGCAGTGCTCGGTGACGCGGACGCGCTGGCCACTGCCGTGGGCGGCGCCGACGCCGCCGTCATCCGCGCGGTCGCCAGCGACGATCCGGTCAAAAAGGTGGCCGCGCAGCTCCACAAGTCGGCGCAGGCGGGTAAGCTCACTGCCGAACAACTCACAGCGGCGCTCCGCAGCCTGCGCACCGAGGCCGAGGAGCGAGCAAAGCAATCCGTGCCGAAGGGCGATTCCGGGGTCGAGGCGGAGGGGAAACGCCTGGCTGATGAATACTTCGGGAAGTTACCCGACGCCTACAACAGCCTCATCGGCAGCGATGACAAGAAGTTCGATGAACTCGTCAACGACACGGGCAACGAAGGCGACATCACCGTCAACGAGGCGCTCGTGCAAAGGCATGGCAAACTGGACGATGTCAGCGAACTGACGCTCGCTTTGAGCGGCGATCGCAAGGACACCGCCACCATCGAGCGGGTGCTGCGCGACAAGAGTGCTGCGGCGATCGCGCAGCTGCGGGTCGAATATTTTGCCCGCACCGGGGGACACTCGCTCGACTTCGACCTCTTCGGGAATGCACCGACCAAGGCCGGCGAAGAGACCGTCGACTTCATGGGCGGGAAAGTGAAAGCCGGGACCTTGGAGCTGGTCACCGAGGGCAAAGCATCGGGAACGAGCCGACTCAACCTCGAGGACGCTCTGCAGCGACCGGACACGGAGGGCGGGCCCCACGAGGCGTCGTATATCCTGGCGCGCGCCGAGCGCGAGTACCAGTACACGATCGACAACCGGGGTGGGACCGGGTGGTGGCGGGACCACTGGGGCAACGAGGAGCGGGGACTGCTCGACGAGACGATGGAGGAGGTCCGCAAACTCTTCGCCCAGTACTGCGTCATGGTGGGGTGGATCGCGGTCATCGACCCTGCGGGGACCAACCTGCAGCGACCGCAGATGGTGCACGACACGCAAGCCACCGCGATCATCGCGCAGATGCGGCTGGCACGCGCGACGATCCGGGGGGACCGGGCCGCCTACGAGAAGGCGACCGCCGAGTTGCGGGCGATGTTCGAGATGGTGGCGGCGTTCGTGCTCCAGGCGGCGCTCACCGCGCTGCTCACCCCGGCTGCGGGTGCCTTACTCGAGGCGATGGAATTCGGCGCTGACGCCGTGGAGGCCGGTATGATGACGGCGCGCATCGCCAAATTTGCGGCGAGCACGAGCGTCAACATCGCCTCAACCGTCGGCGCCAATCTCGCCGTCAACGGCAATGATTATTCGGTCGCCATGCTGAAAGCCGATCTCCTCGGCGGCCTTGGGAGCAGTCTCGGTAGCGAGGCCATCGAGAAGATGCTCGGCCCGGTTTCCAAGGGCTTGGTCAAGCGTCTCGGTCCGAAATGCTCGGAGGAAATCATCGCCCTCGCGAAGACCGTCGGGAGTATCGAGGGCGGCGCATGGGCGCAGGGATCAGCGGGTGATCTCTCGCTGCAGAATATCGTCAAGACGCACCTCATGGGTAAGGTCGCCGGCGCCATCACGGAGGCGACTGGCTCCGCCACCGGTTTGACACCAAAGCCCGGTCCCCAAGGGGTCACGGCGCCCGAGGAGCACACCGCATCGCAGACGACGGAGCCCACACCGCAGGAACACCGCCCCGGTGGCGCCGGGAGCGACGAGCCGAGGCGAACGCCGCCGGCACCCGCAGGGCAGGACGCGGTGGTAGGCAGCGGGGCGGGTCCGAGCGCAGTCAGCCGAGAGCCCGCAACGTCCGAACGTCTCCCAAGCGGCCCACAGAGCGAGGAGCCGAGTCAAACCCGATTGCCCGCAACAACCGAGACCATCACGACGGACGAAGGTCGGCCGGGTGTTCGATCCCCCAGCGATGAGGAAAAAACGCTGGTGGATGCCAAACCGATTGATGAGGAGCAGACGCTCGTTGACTGGGAGCCCGACGTGGTCCATGAGCTACCGGCTGGCTCGGCAATAATGTTCGATTCCCCTGCAGAGGGACGGACCCTCTATAATCAGTCTCTTCGAGAGGATTCGCAGCGAGAGGTCGCGATCTATCGTAATACGCGGACAGGCGAGGTCGTCGTCGGGCAAGGCAGTGGAAACCAGGTGGTACTCGATCTCCAGGTGATGCAGGAGTCCCTCCCGGGCCCGCCCGGCACATGGGAGCTCGAGGCGCATTACCATCCGATCAATCCGGAGACCGGCGTCACGCCCTTCCCACAGCGGTTGCCCAGTAGCACGAACGGCGACTTCTCGGTGCTCGAGTGGGAGTCTCAGCGGGCTGGCAATCAACCCCGAACCTCGCGTATTGATATCATCACCGAGGGAGACAGACGCAATTACACCGAGTTCCGCTACGACCCGAATGCCGAACGCCCCTACAAGATCGACTATCCCGACCCGGTGAACGGTGAGCGGACGCAGGTGGAGTTCAAGACGCGCGAGGCGTACGAGGAGTGGTACGGCGACAACTTCCCCGGCCACCGGGCCGGTATCGAGGCGACATCGCCCGCCCTGGCTGCTGGCGGCTCGACGCCGCCGGTCAGCACGCCGGGTGCGGACGAGGGCGGTCCCGGCGGGCCTCGGAGCGAGGAGCCGGGCAGGACCACGCCGGGGGAGGCCGCCGAGCCGACCGATGCGGGCGAGGGTCGACCGGGACTCCGTGCTCCCGGCGACGACGAGAAGACGCTGGCCCGACGCAAAGAGGAGGTCCGCCAGTTGGCGCAGGGCGAAGGCCTCGCGCCGTTGCCTGAGCCGGGTGGGGGCATCGAGCGCTCCGACATGGAGGTTGACCTGGCCAAGCGAATCCTCCAGGACCCCCGTGCCACACCGGAGAATCTGCGCGAGGCGATCTGGACCCTGGCTGAGCACGCCGTCGCCGAATTTCGGGCGAGCCATTTGGCGGGCGCGTTGTCGTCCCCGCCGAAAGCAAGGATGCTGACCGCACAGGGCCTGAAGGACTGTTGCAACAGCGGTCGCGATATCACCGCAGAGGCGATTATCGCGCTTGTCGGCGATTCGCCGCAGACAGTAACAATCGAACGGATGCAAGCCGCGCACCTGGGATTCGGCGCCCAGCATGGCTTCACCGTCGTGACGCTCGCGGACGGTACTAAGTTCCTGGTAGACCCGACATTCGCCCAGTTCGCCGACGAAAACAGCCCCATGGCGGACCTTGCGAATCCGGCGACCGGCGCCCCGATGTATCTCGAAGGGAGCCCGCCACCCCGCGCGTCCTTCACTGCGGGAGAGATGCTCAGCAGCGTCGAAGGCAGCACGCTGGCCCGTGACCTGATGCGGGACGGTTTCGTGCTGTTTACGCACGACACAGCACGTCAGTACGTCATCGGGCTCGGCGCAGATCCGGCTGTTGCCGATGCGGTCGCAGCGGGGCTCATGTCCGGCGACGCCGCGATCCTCACGGAAATCGTGCGCGGCGGCCGAATCCAGCGCACCACCGAGCATCCCGGCGAGGCCCACAACGCGGAAACTGTCAGCACCCCGGACGAGTCGCCTGTGCTATCGCTTGGGGAAGTGTTGAGGGACATGTCGGCGAACAATCCGCTCCGGCCCCTGCTGGAATCACTTATGACGGACCTTGAGGTGCTGGCGAAGCACCTGCCCCGGCTGCCGGAACCGCCGGATCACACGCTGTGAGGGCTCGCTGGCAGCGGAGCGGTGTTCCTCCCTTCCGACTCACTTCCCTCGCCGCAACCAGCGGGTGATCCGCCCGAGCAGCGTGTCTACCTGCCCCCTCTCCGCCTCCCGCTTCGCCCGCTCGGCTTCGCGCACCTGCTCCTCGTGCCGTGGGTTGCCCATGTTCGCACGGACATGCTCGGCCTGGCCTTCCATCCTAGCGGGGTCGAATGCCGGGGGATTGGGGAAACTGTCCATGATGTACCTCCAGTGCGCTCACAGTAACAGAACAGTCGTGGCCGGAATCCAATCAAAGCAACGCCGCACTTGGCTAAAGGGTGTGCGAGAAGAGTCCGACCGGCGGGACGAGTTCGATGTTGACGAACTGCTTGCGCTGCGGCGTGTAGTAGACCCGGTGGGGAAGGCCGTCCACGAGGGCGCGGAACGCCTCTCGCGACACCTCGAACTGCCCGGCGGCGCACTCGTAGCGGTAGACCCAGGTGTTCGTGCCGTTCTCGTCCTGGTCGTGATACCGCCATCCCTCCCACTTGGTGACCACCCCCTCGTGCACGAGCGCCTTCCCCTCGTCGGCGTCCCGCTTCTGCTTCGCGTTGTCCCTGAACTGCTTGGTGAGGAGGTATACCCAGATCGCCGCCCACGCGATGCCTGCGGCAATCCCCTCGATCCGGCCGCGCGTGACTCCCCGCTGCATCGCCGCGCCGACGTACGCGACGGTGCCACCGAGGCCGATGGCGATGCAGATGCCAAACAGGACGAACATGCGCCAGCCGATGTCGGGCGCGGACTCGCGTAGCCACCGGGCCTGCCCCGCTGTCAGCCTGCCCGCGCGGTTGTCCGGCAGGGCGGCGGGGTCGAAGCCGTTGACAACGGCCAGCGAGTGGCGAGTGGCGAGGGATTCCTCGTCGGCGGTCGGGCGCTCCCAGTCGCGCAGCCGCTGCGCGGAGAGGAGCCAGTCGAAGCGGGGCAGGAGGAAGAATCGATAGGGCCCTGGTGGGATCCCCGCCATCGCCCGCGCATCCCACGGGCGCACCTGCCGATCGGCGAAGATCGCGAGCGGGCGCCCGTCGTGATACCGCACCTCACCCACGACCGATGCGACCGGTCCGTGGAGCAGCGCATGGCGCAGGCGGAGGAAGGCGGCGAGCTGCCTCACCTGCACGGAGAATGCGACAACATACGCCAGCGCGAGGAGCACGAGGAACCATTTCAGCATCGCCCACAGCGGGAGGGTCACGACGGCGCCGGTGCGGAACTTGACCGGCGTGCCACCCCGATGGCCGTCGTCGAGGAGCGTCGGGACGAGGCTCACCGCCACCGGCAGCAGGATGCGGAGCATGACGAGGCTGATGATGATCCAGCCCAGACTCGCCCCGACTGTTTTCCATTGCTCGCCGTACAGGTCACGGCCGAGCACGCGCCGCTGGTCCCCGGTGAGGCGCCCGTTCGCATTGACCGTCGCGATCTCTGGTGATTCGAGTGTGGGCGGTACGACCGTCATGGTGTTCGTCCTT